>NZ_BBWM01000035.1:0-197361 GCF_001463805.1 Aureimonas sp. D3
AAGCCGTGAAAGCGCGCCTCCGCCGCGTGAACCGCTTAAAGTAGATGATCGAATGGCTCAGCGACGACGGCTCCGGCACTATCGCCGGCGAACCAAGCACTTGGCACGCGACGCCGGACCGGACCTTGGGGTCGCGCCCGTGGAGAACCCGGAATTCAACGGCATGGCCAAGGCCATCGCGCGCATGATCGAGCGCGATTATGTCCACGTCTCGTGCCTTCCGAATGCTCGAACCGTCATCGATACCGTGCCGATCTGGTTCGAACACGACGATACCGCTCACCCGCACAAGGCGCTCGGTATTCTCTCACTGCGCGAGTTCATTGCGCCCCGACAAGCCCCCTGATCCTGTCGGGTCGTTCCGGACATTAAAAATTCTCTGTTCGGCCTGCCTATCATATAGGTCGCTTTACGAAACTCCATGTCACCTGCCTTCCATTTGGGTTTCGAGCGGACATGTAATCCACTTGAATAGCGGACGTGTCGCCTGCGGGACGCCGCTGCCGTTTCGAGGCCAGACGATGTTCCTGGACGCTCAGGCAAACGGGTCTGGCAGGGCAGGCCCTGTGCTACCAGCTCGCCGCGAGGGCGGAGAAAATCAGATGGGGGCGAGAACGTGAGTACCGTAATCAGTCGATCCGATGATGCCAATGATATGCTGGCGAGACGGTTGCGCGCGGCAGGCTCACTCAGCACGATGGACGAGGTGATGCTGTCGCGTTTGCATTGGGATGTTGTCGACATTCCCGCAAAGACCGACTTCCTCAATGAGGGAGATCGGCCGAACCGTTGCTGCCTGCTGATCGATGGTCTGATCATCCGCTCCAACTTCACGCAGGGCGGCGAACGCCAGATCCAGTCCGTTCATATTCCCGGTGATATGCCGGACCTCCAGAGTCTCCATCTCAAGCAGATGGATCACTATATCGGAACCGTTTCCCCTTGCAGGGTGGCGTTCATCAGCCACGATGCCATTTTGCGCACGCTCGAACGATCCAAGGATTTGACTGCTCGGTTTTGGCGCGAGTCGCTGATCGACGCGGCTCTCTATCGTGCCATCATCGTGCGCAACGCGCGCCTTGGATCAACCGAGCGGCTGGCACATTTCATCTGCGAGATGTGGTGCCGCTTCGAGGCGGTCGGGCTGACGGACAATTCCGGCTTTCCCTTTGCGATGACACAAGAAATGGTGGGCCAGGTTCTCGGGCTCAGCATCGTGAGCGTGAACCGATCCATGCAACTGCTTCGTGCGGAGGGTCTTGTGGTCTGGGATCGTGGTCGCATCGACATTCTGGATTGGAATCGGCTGGCTGGTCTCGGACAGTTCGACCCGACCTTCCTTCATCTCAACGATTGATCGGACCGCAAGACGTCTCTAACGGAAGTGCGCTCGATCGGGCCGAACACAGCGGCTTGACACGGGGCCTGCGGATTGACTCGGCCGCGTCCCCACGTCAGACAAGGAGTTCATTCGGACGATTTTCATGCGCGATTATTATACGATCACGGAGCTGACTCGCGAGTTCGACATCTCGACGAGGACGATCCGTTTCTATGAGGACGAAGGGCTGATCGCGCCGATCCGGCGCGGGCGCACGCGTCTGTTTCGCCATTCGGATCGTCATCTTTTGCGCATGATCCTGCGCGGAAAGCGCCTCGGATTTTCGATCGCGGAGATCCGCGAGATCATGGGGATGTACAAGACGCCGCCCGGCGAAGCGGGACAGTTGCGAGCGATCGTCAAGCGTGTGGCGGACAAGCGCTCGGAACTCGAACAGAAGCGGCGCGATATCGATGATTTACTGGCCGAACTGGATCAGGCGGAAGAAGCCTGCCTGACGCGTATGGCCGAACTCGGAATTTCTCCTTCCAGCTGAGTTCGCGCGCCCGGGGCGATGCGGGCGCAACGACGCCCTATGGCTGCGCGTTGAACGAACAATAATTGACGGTCTCGCTGACGCGGCCCGTTTCGGCCTCGGTCAACTGGCTTCGAAGGAGCCGATCCAGCAGATGCGCCTCTTGAAGCTTCTGTTGCACGCATCCGCAATAAGCCACACAGAAACTGGCATCCCGATCTCTCTCGCAGGTCTGGCGGCAGCTTTGCTGAAAGGCTGCCGTCTGATCCGGCGGGGCGATGAAGGCCGCGGCCGCGACCACACCGATCGAAATCGGCTGGTGCAGGAGATAGAACAGAAGGGAATGTCGCCCGAGCGTCGAAAGGGGCCATAAAGGGCGAAACACGCCATTCAGGCCCTCCAGCTTCCTCCAGATGCCGAACCGAGCGAAAGCCTGCGCGATCGCCATGCCGATCAGGATCGGCCCGAACCAGGGAAACAGAGGAACGAAATCGTTGGAAAGCGGGGGATGCTCGGAGAAGCCGATCCACGCCAACCATCGACTGTCCGTCCAAGGCGTCGTGAAAGCGAATGAGACGGCGATGACAAGTGCGGCTGAGGCTGCCGTCAGCCAGAAGGGCAGACGCAGAAAGGCGAGCGCCAGCAGGCTTCCCAATGCGATGAGATGCAGAATGCCGAAAAAAACGAAGCCTTGGGGCGTGAAGGCCAGCGTGGCCGCTGTGATGGCGGCTGCACTGGCGGCGATCTGAAAACAGCGTTTGCGAAACGATGGCCAGCGAATGCCCTCGCCATGGGCCAGCACGAGACCGACGCCAACGAGGATCAGGAAGCTCGAGGCGATCACTCTGGCGAAAAGCTTCCAGCCGCCCACCTGAGCATAGCCTGGCGGCAGATAACCGAAAAACTCCAGATCCCAAGTGAAATGGTACACGAGCATCGCGATGAGCGCGCAGCCGCGCGCCACGTCGAGACATTCGATCCGGCCGATCGCTCTGTTTTGCGATGTCGTCATGACGCTTCCACTGGTTCGCTGCCCGTTTCGCCTATCTCAATCCAAGATCAAAGGCGACCCGCATAGGGGACAGCCTGACGCCGAAAGAGACCCACGCATGAAGATGATCGAAGCATCGGGCGCTCGCATTCCAGCCCTGGGATTTGGAACCTACAAACTCACCGGCGATCTTTGCGTCCAAATGGTGGAGAAAGCGATCGAAGCCGGTTATCGGCATATCGATACCGCGCGAATGTATGGCAACGAGCGCGAGGTTGGGCAGGGCATCCGAAACAGCGGTCTCGCGCGCAGCGAAGCGTTCGTGACCACGAAGGTCTGGTTCGAAGATATTGGCGCGGATCGACTCATGCGGTCGGCCACCGAGGCTGTCGAAGCGCTGGATGTCGGGCCCGTCGATCTCCTGCTGATCCACTGGCCGAACGCAGCCATCCCGCTGGAGGATTCCATCGGCGCGCTGAACGAGGCGAAGGAGAAGGGACTGACGCGTCATATCGGCGTCGCGAACTTCCCCAGCACCCTGATGGATGATGCCGCGGCGATGAGCTCGGCTCCGCTCGTCTGCAATCAGGTCGAATATCATCCGCTCCTGTCCCAGGAGGCGATCCTGCACGCCTGCGAACGCAATGACACGGCGCTGATAGCCTATTCGCCGATCGGCCAAGGAGGCGAGTTGCTCCAGCATCCGACCGTTATGGGTATTGCGAACCGTCTCGGGCGGACCCCCGCTCAAGTCATCCTGCGTTGGGAACTCGATCAGCCTCGGGTCGGAGCCATTCCCCGAACATCCAATGAAGAGCGCCTACAAGAAAATTTCGACGTCTTCTCGTTCGAGCTGTCCGATACCGACCGCCAATCCTTGAACGCGATGACGCAGCAGCGCAAGCGATTGGTGAACCCCAGCTTCGCACCGGCTTGGGATCGGATCTGACACGCGCAGGATCGCATCGCGGGGCGGCGCATCGATGCCTATGCCGTCCCTGCGTTGACTCTGAAAGGTTTCAACCGATTTATGTTCTTCGCGGTTTCCAAACTGGGCTGGTATCTCGTCCAGCCTCTTGTCGCCATCCTTCTGGCTTTCGGTGTCGGCTTTCTCTGCCTCGCACTGAAGCTGCCGCGAACCGGCATCACGCTTCTGGCGATCGGCTGCGCGAGTCTAACCATTTTCAGCCTGTCGCCACTCGGGCTCCTCATGCTGGCTCCGCTTGAGAACCGATTTCCCAAGCCGGTATTGCCCGAGCGCGTGACCGGCATCGTGGTTCTCGGCGGCTCGTTCGATACGCTCGTCGCCCGAACACGCGGCGAGCCAGAGCTTAACGACGCGGCTGACCGCATCACGACGACACTCGCTCTATCTCGCCTCTACCCGGACGCCAAAGTGATCTTCAGCGGCGGGGCCGCGGCGATGTTCGAGGAGGACGTGACCGAGTCCTCGGTTGCTCAGAAACTGTTTGACCAACTTGGGCTGGCACCCGAACGCCTCATTCTGGAGGACCGTTCCCGCAACACGATCGAGAATGCGCGCTTCTCAAAGGAGTTGGCCTCGCCGCAGCGAGGTGAGACCTGGTTGCTCGTCACCTCCGCGGCTCATATGCCTCGGTCGGTCGGCTGTTTCCGTACAGCCGGCTTCGACATCATCCCATATCCAACCGACTATCAGACACCGGGCGGCGACATGAAATACCGGCCTTCGACGGCCACGGTGCGCAATCTGGAAAAGGTGCATTTTGCGATACGCGAATATCTGGGCCTATTCGCCTATTATCTGACAGGGAAGACCGATGCCTGGATCCCAGCGCCTCACGCGCCATCCGGTAAGGCCAATCTGTAGATTCCCTTGAAATCGTCCGGATCCACCGGCCGTCCCTTACGCAGGATGCGAACGTCGCCGGCCTTCGCCATTCTGACCGCCTCCGCCCGGATCGGGGTCATCATCCGGCGCCAGACCTTTTCATCCGATCCTGCGAGGCTGCGGGCGATTTCCGAGGGGCAGACGGTCTTGTCTGCGCCTCGCTCCATCACCGCCGAAGCGATGGCCTGTTGGATGGCTTCTTTCGAAATCATCGAAGTTCCTCCGAGTCAGGGGCCAGGCAATCGTTCGCTTCCGAGAAGAACTGACGACGGGCAAGAATCAGGATGACGATCGTCGTCGTCAGCATCAGCACTTTCGGGCCTAGAAACCAGCCAAGATAGGCCATGCCGAAAAAGATCGCCCTGAGTCCGGAATTGAAGTGGCGAGCCGCGATCTGGTTCATGCGGATCGCGCGACGCACAGCCCGCTCGGCCGCGTCCTGATCCGCCTCGGCCTCCCGCGCCATCGGAACGGCGCCGATCAGGATCGTGCAGTAATTGAACAGGCGATAGGCCCAGCCGAATTTGAAGAAGGCGAAGATGAAGATCGTGACGAGGCCGAGAAGCTTCGTTTCCAGAAGCGCGCGGTCGAAATTGCCTTCCAGCGGAAGGTCGGTGACGACCGAGGCGATATGATCGGCCGCACCGATCAACGCGAAACATCCGCCAATGGCGAAAATACAAGCCGAGGCGAAAAAGCCCGTGCCTTGCTGGAGCCCGGTCATGATGGCCGTGTCGATCATGCGTAGATCGCGCTTCAGCATCGTCCACATCCAGATCTCGCGCTGGCTGTTCATCCGGCGGCTGAGGCCATGGCTGGAAAGAGCGGTGCCGTCCACCGCGAAAGAGTAGATGGCCCAGCCCAGACTGAAGGTGACGAGTGCCAGAAGATTCTCGACATCGAAGATCTGCTGGAACGGCATGGCGGGAGATCCGACGCTGAAGAAGGGTGACGGCGCTTGGCCCCTAGCATGTTGTGGGAGCGACGTCAGGCGGCCTTGACCTGATCGGTTGTCAAGCGGATGGAGGTTTCATGCCGCTTCATATGATCAAGCTCTGCGTCGGGGTCGAGACAATCGAGGACCTCCAGACGCATGTCGAACATCGCCTGCTGGCCCAGCGTCTCGCCGGCCAGCCGGAAGAGCAATTCCACGTCACCCGAGTCATGCCCAAACGCGCAGATGACATTGTCGCCGGCGGCTCCCTCTACTGGGTCATTCGCGGGCAGGTTCAGGTTCGTCAGCCCGTCTTGCGGTTCGACCCATTCACCGCCGAGGACGGGATCGAGCGTTGCCGGATCGTTCTCAGGCCCGAGTTCATCGCCACGCAATGGCAGCCCAGGCGCGCCTTTCAGGGCTGGCGCTATCTCGTCTCGGACGATGCGCCGCCCGACCGAGGGGCCGAGGAGGGCGTTGGCCTTCCCCAGCAGCTTCAACGCGAGTTGGCCGATCTCGGCCTGCTCTAAGGTGAAGAGCCGATGCCAAATCCGCGCGGGATCAACTGGAAGCTTCGTCCCCCAGCTCTCAACCGCGCGGGCTGCGCCCACAGGAGATGCGCACGGCTGGCGTGCCGGCAGGTCCGTCGACCTTGAGGTAGATCAGGCCTTCGGGCTGCGCGGCGCGCCAAGCCCGAGCGCCATGGCACAGGAGTAGACCCACCAAGTCCTTCGCGCGAACCCGCGTCTTGCCGTCGCGATAGTCGCCCAGACGCGAGGCCGCTTGCTGGAGCGGGTGAAGACCGATCGAAGACACGTTCGAGGCCTTTTCCCCGGCGGACGTGTAACCAAGGATTTCCTGCTCAACCGACATGGGAACCTCGAACTGACTCGTAACAAACTGGCGGGCGAAATAAGGTGAGCGATCGACTGCGAAACCAATACGGATCGCGGTCGAGCCGGTTCAGCGTTGATCAATCAGCGCCGATTGCATAGCAGGCGTAGGAGCGGGCCTTCAGAACATCACAGGCCGCGTTGGCGGCGGCTTTCGTGTCGAAACCCGCGAAACGCGCTCGGTAGAGGGTCTGCGAACCGCTGGCGACAGCTTCCGTGAACGGCTTGGCGCGGGCGAGCGCCGACCCGCCACGCTGCTTGGCTTCGGCGAGAATATCCAATGCGGTCGACTCGGCCGGCGTGGCCGCGATTTGGACGATCCAGCCCGAAGAGGCGAGGGATGCCGTCGCCACGGTTGGAACGGACGCTCCCGGAATAGCCACGCGCGGACGCGGCGCCCCCGCCAAGGCATTCGAGGTCGGAATTTCGAGAGCGTCCTGACCTTTCTGCCCCATGGCGGCTCGCAGCGCATCCCGGCCAATCGCGGATCGTTCGGGCGCCGTAATCGCGTTCATCGCCCCGGCCGCGTTGGAGCCGTAAGCCTGCGCCACACGCTCGTTGATGGACGAGGCCCGGCGCGTCGGCAACGGGACGCTCTGCGGGACTTCGGCGACGTGTGACGATACGGACGGACCGCGAACAGCCGGCGAATAAGCCGCGATCAAAGGCTCGCTGCCACGCGTGCTCACGTCAGGAAGATATTTGTTGACGAGCTCGACCATATGATCATCGCGCGAGCGGGCCGTCCGCCCGCCCATGACCACCGCCACCAGCTTCTTGTTGCCGCGAACGACCGAGGTGACGAGGTTGAAGCCGGATGCGTTGATATAGCCGGTTTTGATGCCGTCGACACCTTGAACACGCCCGAGAAGCCGGTTGTGATTGCCGATCACCTGGCCACGGAAGTTGAAGGAGCGACGGCTGAAGTAGCTGTAATATTGCGGGAAATGCTCACGAAGGGCGATGCCGAGCGTCGCCATGTCGCGCGCGGTCGTCATCTGGCCGGGATTGGGAAGACCGTTGGCGTTCTGAAAATTCGTCCGCGTCATGCCCAGCTTGCGAGCCTTCGACGTCATCATCTCCGCGAACTGGCTCTCCGTGCCCCCGAGAAACTCGCCAATCACCACAGCCGCGTCATTAGCCGATCGCGTGACGAGACCCAGAATGCCTTCCTCCACGGAGATCGTGGTTCCGGGCTTCAACCCGAGCTTAGATGGCGGGCGAGCGGAGGCGTAAGCCGAGACCTTCATCGGGGTGGAAAGCGTCGCACGGCCACTCTCCAACGCATCGAACAGCATATAGAGGGTCATCATCTTCGTGAGCGAAGCGGGATAACGGCGTTCGTCGCTGCTCTTGGAGAAGAGAACCTTGCCGTTGTTCGCGTCAATCACGATCGCCGAATAGCGGTCGTCCTTGGCCTGAGCGTGCGCCGCGGGCGCCTGTAGAATGAGCGTGGCGCCAACGAGGAGGGATCCAGCCGTCAAGCCAATCGACTTGGCGAAGACATCGATCCGGGAAGGGGCCTTGAGCATGGGCAGCTCTCTCGTCTCTGCAATTGTCGAGATGCCGCGACTCGACTTCGCAGTCGAACCCTTACCAACAGTGTGGCGTAGCGATCTCATCTGGAGGAAAGATACGCCCGAGGGCCTTACCAATCCGTTTATGGTTGCCGGAACCTTGTGATCGCATGAGGGCATTCGCTTCAAAGTTTATGTGAAATCGGAAGGCTTCACCCTTTTTTCCTCAAAACCTCCGATTGCAGCTTGCATTCATTGTGCGATGCAATATATTCGGATGCGCTGCAGCGAACTGCGGTGACGGGTTGGAAACGGGAGCATTGCAATGAACATGTATGCGGACGCTGGTCAGGCCAGCAAGGAAGCCATGGACAACGTCCTCAAGTCGATCTCCGCGATGACGAAGGGCTTCCAGCAGATCGCCGCCGAGACCGGTGACTTCACCAAGCGCAATTACGAGACCTCGACCAAGATGTTGGAAGAGCTCGCTCAGACCCGGACGCCCGACAAGGCGATCGAAGTCCAGACGAATTACATGAAGTCCTGCTACGAGGCATGGGTCTCGCAGGCTTCGAAGATCAACGAGATCTACGCCGGCGTCGCTCGCGAGACCTTCAAGCCGTTCGAGAACAACCTGAACAAGGCGGCAAATTTCGCTCAGGACGCTTCGTATCAGGCGGCCTGAAGCCTCCTTCCTACAACGAGCGAGAATGCACGAAGCCCGGCGCCAGCCGGGCTTTTTTTATGTTCTTCGGTGTAGAGCGATACCGCCTCTTGCGGCGACAGACCGAATCTTGTGGTGTCTGGGATCGCAAGGGTGGCGTTGAGAATTTCGGCTGCGGCGGGATGGCGTCTTAAAATGAGCCAGAGTGCACATACATATCAGCCGAAGGCGAAGGTGACGGCATTGAACGATATGGTCTTGAGGACAAGGACTCCGACATCGAAGGTCCGCCTACAGGCGGGTGATGACGACGGCGTCGGCAACGACCGGGGCACGTCCGTCATTACGCGTACGAAGCCGAAAACCAAACGACCCAATCTTTACAGAGTGCTTCTTCTCAATGACGATTACACTCCGATGGAGTTCGTCATCCACGTTCTCGAGCGGTTCTTTCAGAAGGACCGGGAGGCGGCCACGCGCATCATGCTCCATGTCCACAAGCATGGGGTGGGCGAGTGCGGCGTCTACACCTACGAGGTCGCGGAAACGAAGGTGACGCAGGTCATGGATTTCGCCCGTCAGCATCAGCATCCGCTTCAATGCGTGATGGAAAAGAATTGAGGTGAAGCTTGCCGACATTTTCTCAAAGCCTCGAAAAGTCGCTGCATCAAGCGCTGACCTACGCAAACGAACGCCATCAGGAATTTGCCACTCTCGAACATCTCCTCCTGGCCCTTCTGGACGATAAGGACGCGGCCAATGTGATGCGCGGGTGCAGTGTCGATCTCGACGCTCTGCGCTCGTCCCTGATCGAATATATCGATACCGAACTCGCCAATCTGGTGAACGGCAGCGACGACGATTCCAAGCCGACCGCCGGCTTCCATCGCGTGATCCAGCGCGCCGTGATTCACGTTCAGTCCTCTGGCCGGGACGAAGTGACGGGCGCCAATGTTCTCGTCGCGATCTTCGCCGAGCGCGAAAGCCACGCCGCCTTCTTCCTGCAGGAGCAGGAGATGACGCGATACGATGCCGTGAATTTCATTTCGCATGGAATTTCCAAGCGTCCTGGCGCGTCCGAAGGCCGCACCGTGCGCGGAACGGAGGACGAGCAGTCGGTCATGGGGAATGAGGACGAGGGGCGTCGCAAGTCGACGCAGGACGCTCTGACGGCGTATTGCGTCAATCTCAACGAGAAGGCGAAAACCGGGCGGATCGATCCGCTGATTGGACGCGCCAACGAGATCAACCGAACCATTCAGGTTCTCTGCCGCCGTTCCAAGAACAACCCGCTCTATGTCGGCGACCCCGGCGTCGGAAAGACGGCGATCGCGGAAGGTCTGGCCAAGCGAATCGTTGAAGGCGACGTTCCGGAAGTCCTGTCGGATGCCACGATCTTCTCGCTCGATATGGGAACGCTCTTGGCCGGCACGCGCTATCGTGGCGATTTCGAGGAGAGGTTGAAGCAGGTCGTCAAGGAGCTCGAGGAGTTTCCGGGTGCCGTCCTGTTCATCGACGAGATCCATACGGTAATCGGGGCAGGCGCGACCTCGGGCGGCGCGATGGACGCGTCCAATCTTCTGAAACCGGCGTTGTCTTCGGGGGCGATCCGCTGCATCGGCTCGACCACCTATAAGGAATACCGCCAGTTCTTCGAGAAGGACCGGGCGCTCGTCCGTCGCTTCCAGAAGATCGACGTGGCCGAGCCCTCCGTGGAGGATGCGGTGGCCATTCTGAAGGGATTGAAGCCTTACTTCGAAGATTTCCACCATGTGAAATTTTCGAACGAGGCCATCCGTTCGGCCGTGGAATTGTCGGCCCGCTACATCAACGATCGGAAGCTGCCGGACAAGGCGATCGACGTGATCGACGAGACAGGCGCATCGCAGATGCTGCTGCCCGAGCCCAAGCGCAAGAAGAGCATCGGGGTCAAGGAGATCGAGGCGACCGTCGCGACGATGGCGCGCATTCCGCCGAAATCGGTGTCCAAGGATGACGAAGAGGTTCTCTCGAACCTCACCGAGCAGTTGAAGCGCGTCGTCTATGGTCAGGACGCCGCCATCGAGAGCCTGACGACGGCGATCAAGCTGGCGCGCGCGGGCCTGCGTGAACCGGAGAAGCCGATCGGCTCCTACCTCTTTTCGGGCCCGACCGGCGTCGGCAAGACGGAAGTCGCCAAACAGCTGGCGTCGGCACTCGGGATCGAGCTCCTGCGCTTCGATATGTCCGAGTATATGGAGCGCCACACGGTCTCGCGGTTGATCGGCGCGCCTCCCGGCTATGTAGGCTTCGATCAGGGCGGCCTGCTGACGGACGGCGTCGACCAGCATCCGCATTGCGTGTTGCTGCTCGATGAAATCGAGAAGGCGCATCCCGATCTGTTTAACATCCTGCTGCAGGTCATGGATCACGGGAAACTGACGGATCACAACGGAAAGAAGATCGACTTCCGCAATGTGATCCTGATCATGACGACCAACGCGGGCGCGTCAGAGTCCCAAAAGGCCGCGATCGGCTTTGGCTCGACCAGACGGACGGGCGACGATGTGGAGGCGATCAACCGCCTGTTCACACCGGAATTCCGCAACCGCCTCGATGCGATCATTCCGTTCGGCCCGCTGCCCACGCCGGTGATTCACGAAGTCGTCCAGAAATTCGTGATGCAGCTGGAAGCGCAGCTTTCGGAGCGCGGCGTGACCTTCGAACTTCATCCCGATGCCATCGCATGGCTGGCAGAGAAGGGCTATGATGAGCACATGGGGGCGCGGCCGCTCGGCCGTGTCATTCAGGAATATGTCAAAAAGCCTCTGGCTGACGAGGTTCTCTTCGGCAAGCTCAAGCGCGGCGGGACGGTCAAGGTCACGGTGGTGTCGGACGAGGCGGGTGCCAAGAAGCTCGCGCTCGAAGCCATTGCGGACGAATCCTTCACCAAACCTCGCAAGGCCAGCGCAAAGCGAGCTAAGGTTGGACCGAACGGCGAAGACGTCATCGAAGAGGACGAGGACGAAGACTTCGAACTCGACGACAATCAGGATGTCACGGAGTCTGGCGAGGCTCAGGAGACCGCTCGTCCAGCTGAAGAGCCCTCGTCTCGCGGTGGCAAAAGGGCCGGAACCGTTCCGAAAATTCCCCGCAAGCCGAATTGATGGGTTAAGGAAAGGCCGCCTTCCGGGCGGCCTTTTTCATGTCGCCGCCCTGTTGATTCAATCGGGCGATGGCATGGACCGTTTGCAAGAGCACGAACAGGACGAGACGCGGCTTTGGGTCTGGCGAGGAATTCGTCAGATCGCTTCTGCGCCGGCGCTGATTCTGGTGACGGCACATCTGGGTTTCGCCGGTCTGGCGCGCGATGCCGGGCTCAACTGGTTCGAAGCCTCGTTTATGGTCTTTTCGATCTGGGCGCTGCCGGCCAATATCATCCTTCTGGGTTCGATCACCGCCGGCTTGTCGTTGGTGGCGACAGCTTTTGCCGTCGGGTTGTCTTCCCTGCGGCTGATGCCGATGGTCATGTCGTTGATGCCGGACCTTCGCGCGAAGCGAACACGAACGAGCACACTTCTTGTTCTGTCCCATTTCGTGGCGGTCACAGCCTGGGTCGTGGCGATGGAGCGCCTTCCCGATATTCCACGCCGCTACCGAACAGCGTTTTTCGCGGGGTTCGGCATCACGCTGACTGTCATCAACACCTTGATCGTCGCGTTCGCCTTCAATCTGATGGGTCAGTTTCCGGCGCTCGTCACTGGCGCCCTGGCTTTCTTGACGCCCGTTTATTTTCTCACATCGCTCTACGGCTCCGCGCGTGACGTGACCGGCCGGTTGGCCTTGTTTCTCGGGATGGTCGCCATCGTTCCAGCCAATCGGCTTGCTCCCGATTTCGACATTCTGATCGCCGGGATTGCGGCCGGGCTTCTGTCCCTTGTGATCGGTCGTCTCGTGGCGTCGAGGTCCCCTGAATGAGCCTCGATCTCAATTACGGCGCCATGGCCGCCCCATGGTGGCCCTTCGTATTCATTCTTCTGGCGGGATGGTTGCCGACCGACATCTGGCGATGGCTGGGTGTCCTGTCGTCGGGACGGATCAGCGAATCATCGCCGCTGATCATCGGCGCAAGGGCTGTTGCGACGGGGCTGGTCGCCGCCGTGATCGCGCGGCTCGTGCTATTTCCCGGTGGGTCGTCGCTGGCCGCGATCCCGGATTGGATCCGGATCGCGGCTCTGGGAGGAGGATTCTGTGCCTACCTCTGGCTCGGGCGTCAGACGCTCGTTGCCATCCTCGTCGCCGAGATCATCCTCCTCGGTTTGCCTTGGATGATGGGTATCATCTGATCCATTAAGCCAGATGTTCGCGAATCCGTTCGGCTTGTTCGGTGAGAACGGATGGGTCCGCCATCCCGGATACGCCGTGCCCCTTGAGCACCAAACCTTCGTAGCGCGGAATCACATGAAAATGCAGGTGAAAGACGGTCTGCCCGCCCGCCGCTTCGTTGAACTGCATCACCGAAACGCCGTCCGCACCGAAGGCTGACTTCGTGGCGCGTGCGAGACGAGCGACCTCGACCATCGCGGACTGAAGCGCTGCATCTTCGGCGTCGAGAAGATTGCGGGACGCTGACTTCGGGATGACGAGGCAATGCCCCTCGGATTGCGGCATGATGTCCATGATCGCGAGAACGGCATCCGTTTCGTAGATCTTCGTGCTGGGAATCTCTCCGCGTAGAATCTTCGCGAAAATATTAGTGTCGTCATAAGGCATCATGGCCAGCTCAAATCCTCGGGTTACGATCCGCCGATCTTAATTGCGAGGTGTCGCAGGTCTAGCTGCCGCCGTGGTCGCCATCGTCGTTTTTGCGAAAGGGCGTATGATCCGAGAGAAGCTCGTGCATCCGCTCGACATCCCGTCGTTCGCGCCGGAGATATTGTTCGACAGCGGCGCGCAAACCGGAATGGGCGATGTAATGTGCAGAATGCGTGGTGACGGGCTCATAGCCGCGCGCGAGCTTATGCTCGCCCTGAGCGCCCGCTTCCACGACCTCCAGCTTGTGCTCGATCGCGTAATCGATCGCCTGATGGTAGCAGACTTCGAAATGCAGGAAGGGATGCTCCTCGATGCATCCCCAATAGCGACCGAAGATGCGACCGGCGCCGACAAGATTGAGCGCACCGGCGATATATCGCCCTTCGCGCTTCGCCATCACCAGAACGACGCTTGGGCCCATGCGCTCGCCAAGAAGCGAGAAGAAGCGACGGTTGAGGTAGGGCCGACCCCACTTCCGGCTTCCCGTGTCCATGTAGAACGAGAAGAACGCGTCCCACGCACTTTCGGTCAGCTCTCGTCCGCTCAGGCGCTCGATGCTGATGCCGTTGTCCAGCGCGTCCCGGCGTTCCTTGCGCAAGCCCTTGCGCTTGCGGGACGCCAGGGTCTCCAGAAACTCGTCGTAACTGTCATAGCCGCGATTGACGAAGTGGAACTGCTGGTCGGTCCGATGCAGAAACTCGTCGTCCGACAGCGCGGCGAGATCGTCCGGCGTCAGGAAGGTGGCATGAGCCGACGAGACTCCCGCCGCCGCGACATAGCCCTTGATGGCTTGCGCCATCATATGCCGGCAAAGTCCTGCCTCTTCGCTGCTGCCAACCAGAAGCCTCGGGCCGGTCACCGGAGAAAAGGGCGCGCTGATCTGGAGCTTGGGATAATATCGCCCACCCGCCCGCTCGAAGGCGTCGGCCCAGCCGTGGTCAAAGACATATTCGCCCTGACTATGGCTCTTGAGATAGGCGGGCGCGACCGCCACGATCCGCCCCGAGTCATCGGACAGGGCGAGGTGCTGCACTTGCCATCCAGAGCGCGGTCCGACGCAGCCGGCATCCTCAAGGCAAGACAAGAATGCATGAGAGACAAATGGGTTGATCGTGCAGGCTGAGTCGACTTTGGCCAACCCGTCCCACAGCTCGGGATCGACGCCCGATATGGCGTCGATCACGCTCAGCGTCATGGTGCCTGGCGTCGGATCGACGCCGTCGCGGCCAACGTCCATAGGACCTCCAGGTTTGGGGGAAGTCAGCGCGTTGGCGTAAATCCCTCGAATGTCATTTGATCCGCATGGAGCGAACTGCGCTCCATCTCGTCCGGTGTGCGCACCGTCCAACTGATGACCGGCGCGCCGCGTTCCGTACGAACCCAATCCACGAATGCGTTCGGAAGATGATGAACGTTATAGGACGTGAAGTCGCATCGATCGTCGAAAATCCGCCGATGCGCGTCCAGAATTTCCGGGCGGATCCCTTCGGCGGTCAAGCCAAGGGGATAGAGCCCGCCGAGATCATCGGACTGCTCCAGCAGCCAATGATCAAAGGACATGAAGGCGAGGGGGCCGTTATAATCTTGGGCCACCGCTGCGACCGCCCCGACGAACCCCTGGTCACTGGCTGGATCGATGCCCTTCAGCTCCACGATGAGGGGAACCTGGCCGCACACGAGGGCCAACAGGTCCGCAAGACTCGGGATCGTGTCGGAGCTGGATCCCAGACGCAACGCCGATAGGGCATCGGCCGAGCGAGTGCGGATCGATCCCGCGCTACCCGTCAGCCGCTCGAGATTTTCGTCATGAAACACGACCGGCACACGATCGGCCGAGAGATGCACGTCGCACTCAATGGCGTATCCGGCGTCGATCGCGGCCCGAAACGCCGACATCGAGTTCTCGAAGACGGCAGCATTCCCGTCATGCAACCCCCGATGCGCGATCGGGCGCTCCTTCAGCCAGTCTGCGGTTAACCCGGCCATGTCGCTCACGCGATCTCGAACAAGGCTTCTATCTCGACGGCCGCATCCATCGGAAGCGCGGGAACACCCACCGCCGAGCGTGCATGACGGCCGCGATCGCCCAGGATCTGAACGAGGAAATCCGACGCTCCGTTGGCGACCTTATGCTGGTCGGTGAAAGCTGCATCGCTTGCCACGAAGACCGTGAGCTTCAGGAGGCGGCCGATCGATTCGAGGTCTCCGAGAGCGGCCTCCGCCTGCGCCAGGATATTGATTGCGCAGTAGCGCGCGGCGGCTTGGCCATCTTCCAGGGAGACGCCGGCGCCGAGCTTGCCCGCAACCGCGATCTTGCCTTCCGACAGGGGCAACTGACCCGATGTCTGGAGCAGGTTGCCAAACCGAACCCAGGGCACATAATTGGCAGCCGGTGCGGCGGCCTGCGGCAGCTGGACACCTGCGTCGGCCAAGCGGCTGGCGATCGTGCTGGTCATGCGAATCCTCATCGGTTGATGCCTCGAAGCGACCGCTAGCAGGTTTTGGCCGAGCCTTCGATACGTGCCGAAGGCAATCTCTAGCGAAAGTTCGAACCGTATGCGGATCCGTCTCCTCACCCTCGGCGCCGTCATCCAGACGGCTGCGCTCATGCCGGCGACAGCCGCCGCTTTGCGTCCTCATGAGGCGGTCTACGACCTGACACTCGATCGCTCCGACTCGGACATCAGCGGAGCGCAGGGACGGATCGCCCTGCAATTGAAGCAGGATGCCTGCGAAGCGCTGAGCCTCGACTACCGGTTTCTGGTGCGCTTCCAGCAGGAAACCGAGACGACCATGACCGATCAACGCACGCTGTCGCGGGAGACGGTCAAAGGCGATCGGTTCGAGTTCGAAACACGGAGCACGATCGACGGAGCAGAGCAGGAGACGGTTCAGGGGAAAGCGGAGAACGGTCCGGGCGGAACCCATATCGCCTACGAAAAGCCCGTGGCACGGGAGGTCGAGATCGAACTCGCGACCTTCCCTTTGCATCATACAGCTCAGATCATCGAGAAGGCCCAAATGGGCCAACGCATATTCGAAACACGCCTGTTCGACGGCGACAATGAAGCCGACAAAGGTCTGACGACAACGGCCCTGATCGCCCCCTTCGTGGAGAAGCCGGCGGACAAGCCCAGCGAGGCGGTCGCCACCCAGTTGGCAGGCCTGCGATCCTGGCTGATCATCGAGTCCTACTACAACAAGGATAGCGATAAGGACGGGATGCCGATCTTCGAGACGCGCTACCGCCTTTATGAAAACGGGGTGTCCGACGACCTGAAGCTCGACTTCGGCAGCTATGCGCTCAAGGGGCATCTTTCGCACCTCAGCCTTATGGACGCTTCCTGTCCGACGACGCGATGACAGAGGCTCTCGCAATCCGGCTTCGGCCTTCCTATCTTGCTCAGCAGGGCGGGATGGTGTAAGCGGCCGCCTATTCCACACACGGATTTCGAGGATCGACGGTCCCAAGCGACCTTTCTTTCTCGCCGGTGGCAGGTATTTCCCTGCTTCTGTCCGTGGAGGTTCAACCGGTCAAAGGACAATTCCATGGCTCTGCCTGATTATTCCATGCGTCAGCTCCTCGAGGCAGGCGTCCACTTCGGACACCAGACTCATCGCTGGAACCCGAAGATGTCGCCCTTCATCTTCGGCGCACGCAACAACATCCACATCATCGATCTCGCGCAGACTGTGCCGATGCTGCACCGCGCGCTCCAGGCGGTGTCGGACACCGTCTCGCGCGGCGGCCGCGTTCTGTTCGTCGGCACCAAGCGTCAGGCTTCCGAGATCATTGCCGATGCGGCGAACCGTTCGGCTCAGTACTACGTCAACGCCCGCTGGCTCGGCGGTATGTTGACGAACTGGAAGACGATCTCGAACTCGATCCAGCGTCTTCGCAAGCTCGATGAGCTTCTGTCCGGCGAAGCCCAGGGCTTCACCAAGAAGGAGCGCCTCAACCTGCAGCGCGAGCGCGACAAGCTCGACCGCGCTCTGGGCGGCATCAAGGACATGGGCGGCGTGCCGGACATGATCTTCATCATCGACACCAACAAGGAGTCGATCGCGATCGACGAGGCTAAGCGTCTCGGCATTCCGGTCGTCGCCGTGGTCGATTCGAACTGCGATCCTTCCCGCATCGACTTCCCGATCCCGGGCAATGACGACGCCGCGCGCGCCATCTCGCTTTACTGCGATCTGATCGCTCGCGCTGCGGTCGACGGCATCGCCCGTCAGCAGGGCTCGATGGGCGTCGATATCGGCGCGATGGAAGAAGCGCCGATCGAGCCCGCGCTCGAAGAGGCTTCGGCCGAGACCGAAGCTTCCGCTGCGGCCTGATCGACCGAACGAACGAGCATCCCGGCGGTGCCTGCGCGCCGCCGAACCAAACGGCGCACCCTTCCTCAGAGGTTTGGTGCGCCAATTTTTTAAGACAGAGGCCAATTCATGACGATCTCCGCTTCGATGGTGAAGGACCTGCGCGAGAAGACCGGCGCAGGTATGATGGACTGCAAGACCGCGCTGGCCGAAACCAATGGCGACATTGAAGCCGCGATCGACTGGCTGCGCGCCAAGGGCATTGCCAAGGCAGACAAGAAGTCGGGTCGCACCGCGGCTGAAGGCCTCGTCGGCGTCGCGGCCGGCGACAACAAGGCCGTCGTCGTCGAAGTGAACTCCGAAACCGACTTCGTTGCTCGTAACGATGCGTTCCAGACGCTGGTTCGCAACGTCGCCCAGGTCGCTCTGGCGACGGACGGCACGGTCGACGCGGTTGCAGCCGGAACCTATCCCGCATCCGAGAAGTCGGTTGCCGACACGATCAAGGACGCGATCGGCACGATCGGCGAAAACATGAACCTGCGTCGTTCGGCGCAGCTCAGCGTGTCCAACGGCGTCGTGGCGACCTACATCCACAATCAGGTCGTTGAAGGCCTCGGCAAGATGGGCGTTCTGGTTGCGATCGAGTCGGACGGCGATAAGGCGGCGCTGAACGCATTCGGTCGTCAGGTTGCCATGCATGTGGCCGCTACCAACCCACTCGCTCTGGTCGAGACGGAAATCGATGCCGCGACGGTCGAGCGCGAGAAGGCCGTGTTCTCGGAGCAGGCCCGTCAGTCCGGCAAGCCGGACGCGATCGTCGAAAAGATGGTCGAGGGTCGTCTGCGCAAGTTCTACGAGGAAGTCGTTCTCCTCAAGCAGGCTTTCGTGATCAATCCCGACCTCACGGTCGAGAAGGCTCTCGAAGCCGTCGCCAAGGAAGCCGGCGCTCCCGCGAAGATCACCGGTTTCGTCCGCTTCGCGCTGGGCGAAGGCATTGAGCGCGAGCAGAGCGACTTCGCCGCCGAAGTTGCGGCTGCAGCTGGCAAGAAGTAAGCGGGAAGCCGCCTTTCTTTCTTCTTGTTCGATATTCGGGGCGCCCGCTTGAGAAGCGGGCGCCCTTCCTGTATCGCAAGCCGGCACCTCAATCAGGACACTTGCATGACCCTCCGTTTCAAACGCGTTCTTCTGAAAGTGTCGGGCGAGGCGTTGATGGGCCAGCAAGGTTTCGGCATCGATGTTGCCGTGGCCGACCGCATCGCAGGTGACATTCGCGAAGCGCGCGAACTCGGCGTCGAGATTTCGGTCGTGATCGGCGGCGGCAATATCTTCCGCGGCGTTGCAGTCGCGTCCAAAGGCGGAGATCGCGTCACCGGCGACCATATGGGCATGTTGGCGACCGTCATCAACGCACTGGCGCTGCGTACCTCGCTCACCAAGATCGGCGTCGACGCGATTGTTCTTTCGGCCATTGCGATGCCGGAAATTTGCGAGAGCTTCTCCCAACGCGCCGCTTTGGCCCATGCGGAAGCGGGCAGGGTGGTGATCTTTGCGGGCGGCACAGGCAATCCCTTCTTCACGACCGACTCCGCCGCCGCCCTCAGAGCCGCCGAGATGGGCGCGCACGCCCTGTTCAAGGGGACGCAGGTCGATGGTATCTATTCCGCCGATCCCAAGCTCGTGCCGGACGCGACGCGTTTCGACCAGCTGACGCACGATGACGTGTTGAGTCGCGGCCTTGCTGTTATGGATGTGACGGCCGTCGCGCTGGCGCGTGAGAACCATATTCCGATCGTCGTGTTCTCGATCCACGAACAGGGCGAATTCACCCGGATCCTGACGGGCGGTGGCCGCTCCACGATCGTGTCCGACTAAAGTTCAGCGTACGAATAATCAGAGGAAATCCCATGGCTGCTCCGGATCTGAATGAATTGAAGCGTCGCATGGATGGCGCGGTCACCTCGTTCAAGGGCGATCTTGCAGGACTTCGGACGGGCCGCGCTTCGGCAAACCTCCTGGACCCGATCGTCGTGACGGCCTACGGCTCGACCATGCCGCTCAATCAGGTGGCCAACGTGACCGTTCCCGAACCGCGTATGGTCGCCGTGTCCGTCTGGGACAAGGGCATGGTGGGTGCCGTCGAGCGCGCTATTCGCGAAAGCAGCCTCGGCCTCAATCCGATCACGGACGGTTCGACCCTGCGCATTCCGCTTCCCGAGCTGAATGAACAGCGCCGCCGTGAACTCGCCAAGGTCGCCCATACCTATGCCGAGAACGCGCGTGTTGCCGCGCGCCATGTTCGCCGCGACGGAATGGACACCTTGAAAAAGGCGGAAAAGGACGGCGACGTCAGCCAGGACGATAGCCGCGTCACGTCTGACCGCATTCAGAAGATGACGGATGAAACCATTTCCGAGATCGATAAGGCGCTTTCCGTAAAGGAAGCTGAAATCATGCAGGTCTAGTTTTCGGTCGATCCCAATAATCTAGACGGCAGAGCGGAGAGCGCGGTGGAACAGGTGCGGCAGCCCCAACACGTCGCCATCATCATGGATGGCAATGGACGCTGGGCAAAGGCGCGTGGCCTGCCGCGCACGCTTGGGCATCGACGCGGCGTCGAGGCCGTGCGAGAAGCCGTGCGTGCGGCGCGCGAATTCGGTGTGCGCTATCTCACTCTCTTCGCTTTTTCGTCCGAAAACTGGAAACGGCCGGTCGAAGAGGTCGGCGAGCTTCTGCGTCTTCTTAAAGTCTTTATCCGGCGCGATCTTGCCGACCTGCACCGGGAGGGCGTTCGCGTTCGCGTTATTGGCGAGCGACAGAGCTTGCCGCGCGATATCCGCGGACTTCTGGAAGAAGCTGAAAGTCTAACGGTCGGCAATGATCGCAACACACTGATCATTGCTTTCAACTACGGCGCGCGAGACGAGATGGCTCGCGCGATGAAGCGGATCGGCTCCAAAATCCAGTCCGGCGAACTGTCGCTGGATGCGATTTCGCCAACGCTCGTGGACGAGCATCTGGACACCGCTGGCATTCCCGACCCAGACCTGATCATTCGCACGAGCGGCGAATTGCGCTTGAGCAACTTCCTTCTCTGGCAGGCTGCCTATTCCGAATTCGCCTTCCTGCCGTGCCTCTGGCCCGATTTCGACCGAGCTGCTTTCCGAGCGGCCCTTGACGACTACACGATGCGCGACCGCCGGTTCGGCGGCTTGTCGCATGAAATTGCATCCTGACGAATGGGACTTGGTCTCGGACGCCTCGCCGCAACGCAATCTTGGACGGACCTCCGGTCGCGTTTGATCTCGGCGATCGTGCTGGGAATCACCGTCCTGCTTCTGACGTTCATGGGAGGCGTGGCGTTTCGTCTTCTTTGCTGCGCAGCCTCCGTCATCGTCTTCGATGAGTGGTCGCGAATGACGCGCGCAAAGCGGGCTGGGGATATCTATATCTTCGCCCGCCGCTCCCTGTATGTGAGCTTGGCACTTTTCTTCTTCGGACTTCATGGCTGGTCATTGACGGTCCTCCTGGGGTCCACCGCGTTCATCGGGATCGTGGATCAAGGGGAGCGCAAGGCCAATTGGGTCATGGGTGGCCTCGTCTACGGCGGAGCCGCAGGCATGGCGCCGGGCATTCTGCGAGACAGCGGCCCGGAAGGATTGGCCGCGCTCGGGCTAGTCATCTGCGTCGTATGGGCGACCGATATCTTCGCCTATTTTACAGGGCGCACCTTCGGCGGCCCCAAACTCATGCCCATGGTTTCACCGAAAAAGACCATGTCCGGGGCGCTGGGCGGTCTGTTGGCCGGAACACTTCTCGGGATGGGCTTCGAATATTGGCTCACCGACGATATCAGTCTGAAAGTCGCTGTCCTGTGCGCCGTTCTTTCCATCGTAGGGCAGGCAGGCGACCTTTATGAATCCTGGATCAAGCGCCGCTTCGGCGTGAAGGATTCCGGGCGTTTGATCCCGGGGCATGGCGGCCTCATGGATCGGATTGACGCCCTGATCATTTCGACCGGCGTCCTGCTTCTGGTCGGCATCCTGGGCTCCGGATTGGCGCATCCAGCTCGCGCGGTCTTCGATTTCTGACTTAAAAACGAGAATGTTGAGCGAACATCGCTAAGCGGCGGGCGCTATGTCCGTCGCCTGACGAGATGAACAAAGGGCATGGACATGGATCTCGCGAGTTTGCCTGACGCCATCTGGAACATGGCGCTGATCAAGATCGTGCCGTTCCTTTTCGTGCTGACGGTCATCGTCTTCTTTCACGAACTCGGCCATTATCTGATCGGCCGCTGGTCCGGCATCAAGATTATGGCCTTCTCGATCGGGTTCGGTCCGGAGCTTGTCGGCGTGACGGATCGCCATGGGACGAGATGGAAGCTTTGTGCCATTCCTCTCGGTGGCTACGTCAAGTTTTTCGGAGATGAGAACGCGGCCAGTATGCCGAGTGACGCCGCCCTGCGCGAAGCGTCGGCCGAAGACCGGGCCCGTGCGTTTCAGAGCGCCAGCGTGGGAAAGCGCGCAGCAACGGTTGCGGCCGGTCCCATCGCGAACTTCATACTCGCCATCGTGATCTTCGCAGCCACTGCTTACGCGAGTGGCATCGTCGTCGGCGATCCGATCGTATCGGAAGTGCGCCCGAACTCGCCGGCGGCCGTCGCGGGCATCCAGCCAGGGGATCGGGTAACATCAGCCGACGGGGAGCGCATCCGTTACTTCAGCGACCTTCAGCGCTACGTCTCGACGAGGGCGGGCGAACCCATTCAGCTTGGCCTGGAACG
Organism: Aureimonas sp. D3; assembly: GCF_001463805.1. Lineage (NCBI taxonomy): Bacteria > Pseudomonadati > Pseudomonadota > Alphaproteobacteria > Hyphomicrobiales > Aurantimonadaceae > Aureimonas > Aureimonas sp. D3. The sequence continues at coordinate 22,623 of NZ_BBWM01000035.1, forward strand.
GGGGGGCGAGAACAAGACGGTCAGTGTAACGCCCGATCTTCAGACCCAAACCGATGGATTTGGCAACAGCTACCAGGTCGCCGTCATCGGGATCGTTGCCAATAGCGAGCAGGCGGCGTTTCGCCATGAGAACCTCAGCCCGGTTGAAGCCCTCAATTACGGTGTATCACAGACATGGTTCGTGATCGAGCGGACGGTCGCGTTCATTGGTGGGATTTTCCGTGGCGCCGAGAAAGCTGATCAGATCGGCGGACCGATCAAGATCGCCCAGGTTTCCAGCCAGGTTGCGACACTGGGCTTCGGGCCCTTGCTGAACCTCGCCGCCCTTCTTTCTATCTCCATCGGCCTTCTGAATCTGCTCCCGATTCCCATGCTGGATGGCGGCCATCTCCTGTTTTATGCGTTCGAGGCAGCGCGTGGAAAACCCCTGAGCGAGCGCGTCCAGGAATTCGGTTTCCGGATTGGCCTCGCGCTCGTGATGCTGCTTATGGTATTCGCTTTCTGGAACGATCTTTCGGGTCGCACTTGAAGATCGATCGGGGACTTGGAGAGGGTTAGTCGACTATTCACCATCACGATCGTCCACGTGGCGGTCGTGCAACTCTTTTCCGTTTCATAAAGAGAATCGGATCAGTTTGGTTGAATGCGTCTGCAAAGCCGATACAAACACACGGCCTGCCGACGTATCGGTTTCGGCGTTGTCGGCGACATAAAAAGGGTACGAGGCCAATGGCGGCTGGTTCGAAGCTTCTGAGCGCACTGTCTGCAGCAGCTCTCTCGTCTACCGTGCTCACTGCGTCAGCCGTCACTATGGGGCTTGTGACCCTGTCTGAAGCTGAAGCGGCGACCGTGAATCGCATCGAAGTGCGTGGCAATCAGCGCGTCGATGCTGATACGGTCCGCAATCTGATCGACATAAAGCCTGGCCGGAATGCGAGCGACGCGGATGTCGATGCGGCCGTGACCAAGCTGTTCTCGACCGGCTTGTTCTCCGATGTGCGCGCCCGTCAGCAGGGCGGGGTGCTGATCGTCGATGTGTCCGAGAATCAGATCGTCGGCGACGTCATTTTCCAAGGCAACGACAAGATCAAGAACGAGCAGCTCGTCGCTACGGTACAGACTGCGACTCGCGCGCCCTACAACGCGGCAACGGCACAGGCCGATGTCGAGGCGATCAAGGCTGCCTATGTCCGGATCGGTCGGTCCGACGCGACGGTTTCCGTGCGCACGGCTCCAGCCGAGGGCAATCGCGTCAACGTTGTTTTCGACATCCAAGAAGGTGACCGCACGCGGATCGGCGGGATCAATTTCGTTGGGAACAACGCCTTCGGCGATTCCCGACTGAAGGAAGTCATCGCGCTTCGCGAATCTGGTCTCTTCAGCTTCCTTCAGCGCAACGATATCTACGCGGAAGATCGTCTGCGCGCCGACGAGGAGGCGCTGCGTCGCTTCTATTTCAACCGCGGTTTCGCGGATTTCCGGATCGTTTCATCGGTTGCCGAGCTGGAGCCGACGCAGAACAAGTACTTCATCACGATCACTGTGGATGAAGGTGAGCGCTACACTTACGGGACGGTGAATATCGACTCGACCGTTCCGGGTATCGACGCTCAGGCGCTTCAGTCTCAATTGAAGACCAAGCCGGGCGACACCTATAGCGCCGAGAAGGTCGAAGAAACGCTTGTCGATCTGACGAACGCCGTTGCCAATCAGGGCTACGCATTCGCGCAGGTGACGCCGCGCGGCAATCGCGATTTCGCCAATAATACGATTTCGATCGACTACGTAATCGACCAGGGTCCTAGGGCCTATGTCGAGCGTATCGAAATTCGTGGCAACACGAAGACCCGCGACTACGTCATCCGTCGCGAGTTCGACGTGTCCGAAGGTGACGCGTTCAACCAGGTTCTGGTCCAGCGCGCCAAGAAGCGTCTGGAAGCTCTTCGTTTCTTCAAGACGGTCAATGTCTCCACGGCCCCGGGAAGCCAGCCGGATCGCGTAGTCCTGGTGGTTCAGGTCGACGAGCAGTCCACCGGTGAGTTCTCGGTCGGCGGTGGCTACACGACGAGCGGCGAGAATTCTGGTCCCGTCGCTGAAGTCGGCATCACCGAGCGCAACTTCCTCGGTCGCGGTCAGTTCGTGAAAGTCTCGGCCGGTTTCGGTGAGAACACGCGCAACTACAACCTCTCGTTCACCGAGCCCTATTTCTTGGGTCGCCGCCTCGCAGCCGGCTTCGATCTGTATCGCACCGAGAACTCGTCTTCGAGCGCCTACGACATCAAGCGGACGGGTGGAACGCTACGTATCGCCGCTCCGATCACGGAGAACCTCACGGCGCAGATTGCGTACAACTACAAGGAAGAGACATTCGGGGACAACAGGGGTCTGACGACGAACCCGTTCACCGGTTTCCCCTACGCCTTCGTCAATGGCCAGGCTCTCGCCAGCACGTGCGGCGATCCGACAATTGGTGGTCGTCTGCCGGGACTGAGCGCGCCTCTCTACACGCTCTCGCCGATCATCAACAAGGCGATCTGCGACAGCCCCTATTCGACGTCGTCGGTGTCCTACGCGCTGACTTACAATACGCTGGACAACCAGCGCGACCCGCGCAACGGCGTGTTCGCGCAGGTCGGGCAGGAAGTGGCGGGTCTCGGCGGCGATGCGCGGTTCATCCGTACGACGGGTCGCGCCTCCTACTTCAGCCTTCTCTCCGAAGAATATGATGTCATCGGTCAGTTGAGCGGTGGCGCGGGGAATGTCAGCGCCATCGGGGACGATCTGCGCGTCTTCGACAACTTCTTCAAGGGTCAGGACATCGTTCGCGGCTTCAAGTACCAAGGTATCGGTCCGCGTCAGAATGGCGTCGCGATTGGTGGTACGAACTATGCCAACGCCTCGGCGGAAATGACGTTCCCGCTGCCGCTGATCTCGCGCGACCTCGGCTTCCGTGGTGCGGCCTTTGCCGATGCCGGCTCTCTGTGGGGCCTCGACAATACGGACGGGCAGCTCGGAATTCAGGGCGAGGAATTCGCGCTGCGCGCATCGGCCGGTGTCGGTCTGATCTGGGCGTCGCCTTTCGGCCCTCTCCGCGTCAACTACGCGGTGCCGTTGGCCAAGGAGAACTACGACAAGGTGCAGGAATTCTCCTTCGGTTTCTCGTCGCGGTTCTAACGGCGAGGGTTTCGCGTCTCAAATGATTGAACGCTCCTTTTTTCAGCGCGGCGAGGGATATACCCTCGCCGCGCTGGCCTCTTTATGTGGCGGTGAACTCTTAGATAGCGCCATAGCCGATCGGCGTGTGACGGGCGTTGCGGCTTTGAAAGAGGCCGGACCCGACGACGTCGCGCTGTATGAGAATCCCAGCTACTCACCGGATCTCGCAGTCTCTCGCGCGGGTCTGATCGTTACGTCCAAGCGCCACGCCGCCTCTATTCCCGAGCATTTCCCGGTGTTGGTCGCCCGGCACCCGCAAACGGCGTTCGGTCAGATCGGGCGGTCTTTGTTTCCGACCGCGACGAAACCTGCATCACTCCTGACCGCTGGCGAGATCTCGTCCTTGGCGTCGGTCCATCCGTCGGCATTCCTTGAGCCTGGCGTGACCATCGAACCTTTCGCCATGGTCGGCGCGAGAGCTCACATTGGAACGGGAACGGTTCTGGCCTCGGGCGCGATTATTGGCGAGGGCTGCCAGATCGGGCGGCATAGCTATATCGGAACACACGTTTCCGTCCAGCATGCTCTGATCGGCAACTCCGTGGTTATCCATCCTGGTGTGCGGATCGGCCAGGACGGCTTCGGTTATGTTGCGGGACCGGCCGGGCTTGAAAAGGTCGTACAGATCGGTCGGGTCATCATTCAGGATGGCGTCGAGATCGGTGCCAACACGACGATCGATCGTGGGGCCGTGCGTGATACGGTCATTGGTGAAAACACGAAAATCGACAATCTTGTGCAGATCGCGCACAACGTCACAATCGGTCGAAACTGCGTGATCGTCGGCCAAGTCGGCATCGCGGGAAGCGTAACGATCGGAAACGGCGTGGCTATCGGCGGCCAGTCCGGCGTCAACGGCCATGTCACAATCGGCGATGGAGCCCAGATCGCAGCCGTCAGCGTGGTGGCAGGTGATGTGCCCGCCGGTGCGCGATGGGGCGGGACGCCGGCACGGCCGGTGCGCGACTGGATTCGCGAAATGGCGCAGTTGAAGAAACTGGGAAAGACGGCTCGGAGAGATGAACGTGACGATGGGTGAGACGCCGGCTGCCTTGGAGAGCGCCGATATCCTCAAGCTGATGCAGCTTTTGCCGCATCGCTATCCGTTTCTCTTGGTGGACCGTATTGTCGAAATCGATGCCGATCGCCGAGCTGTCGGCATCAAGAACGTAACGGCGAACGAGCCGCATTTTCAGGGGCATTTCCCTCATTACCCTGTCATGCCAGGCGTTCTGATCATCGAAGGGATGGCGCAGACGGCCGGAGCCATTTGCCAGCTCGCCACAGGTGGAACGGCCAGCTCGATCGTTTATTTCATGACGATCGATAACGCCAAGTTCCGAAAGCCTGTGGTGCCTGGAGACCGTCTCGAATACCACGTCACGCAGTCGAAGAAGCGCGGAAATATCTGGAAATTCGATTGCGTCGCTCTGGTCGATGGCGCCAAGGTTGCCGAGGCGACCATCAGCGCCATGCTGGTGCCGGAAGGTTCGAACTAGACGATGGCACATGAGACGTTCATTCATCCGACGGCGGTTGTCGAAGATGGCGCAACCATCGGTGTCGGATGCTCGATTGGGCCGTTTTGCCATATCGGGCCGAATGTCGTTCTGGGCGCCGGTTCGACGCTGCGTTCCCATGTCGTGATCGCCGGGCATACGCAAATCGGTGATGGTGCGAAAATTTATCCTTTCGCTTCCATCGGGCATGACCCCCAACATTTAAAGTATCAGGGTGAGGAGACCCGGCTCGTCATCGGCGCGAATTGCCTGATTCGCGAACATGTGACATTGAATCCTGGCACGGTTCAAGGGCGCTCGGAAACGACGGTCGGAGACAATTGCGCATTCTTCACGGGTTCGCATGTCGCGCATGACTGCGTCGTTGGATCGAACGTGACGTTGATCAACCACGTCATGCTCGCGGGCCATTGCGTCGTGGGCGATTACGCGACCATCGCCGGCGGATCGGGCATCCATCAGTTCACGCGAGTGGGCCATCACGCCTATGTCGGCGGGCTGGCGGCCGTGGAGGGTGACGTCATTCCCTTCGGCATGGTTCTCGGCAACCGAGCCTATCTGTCGGGGTTGAATGTCATCGGCATGAAACGGGCCGGGTTTGGTCGCGAGGCGATCCGAAACGTGCGTAAAGCCTACCGTATGCTGTTCTCGGACGATCTGACCTTCCGCGAAAACATGGAGGAGGTCGAGTCGGAATATCCCGACGACCCGCTGGTTCAAGACCTTCTCGGATTTATCCGATCCGGCGGAGATCGCGCTTTATGCTTTCCTCGCAGCACGCGACCGGCTTGAGCGCAGTCGACGGCATTCGCCCTAGCCGACCGCTTGAGCGGCTCGGAATCGTCGCGGGTGGTGGCACTCTTCCTTTGCTTCTTGCCGAAGAGGCGAAGCGCCTGGGATGGCAGCCCTTCATTGTTGCCATAGCGGATGGACGCCAACGGAGCTGGGAGGGATGGGATCACATTTCCCTGCCATGGAGCCGGACGGGGGATGTGTTCGACCATCTTCGCCGAAGGAATGTGAGCAAGATTGTTTTCTCCGGCACAATCTCGGTTCGTCCGGATTATCGGTCGATGCTGCCAAGCTGGCCGACGCTCAAGATGCTACCCGAGCTCTTTCGAATGACCCAAGGCGGAGACGACAGTCTGCTCCGCGCCGTCGCGCAGGTTTTTGAACGACGCGGAGTGGAGGTGCTGAGCGTTCAGACCATCATGCCGAACCTGCTTCTTCCGCTCGGAAACTTGACCAATGTGGCGGTTGTGGCCAATCACGAAGCCGCCATCGACCGGGCCGAAATCGCTGCCGTTCGTCTTGGCCTTCTCGATATCGGTCAGGCCGTCGTTGCCTCCCAAGACCGCATCATCGCACTCGAGGGAATCGAAGGTACACGGGAGCTGCTGCTTCGCGTCGCGGATTTGCGAAGTCGAAAGCGGATCGGCCGCGGGGAGGCTTGCGTCCTGTTCAAAGCGTTCAAGCCACAGCAGGATATGCGCTTCGACCTCCCCAGTATCGGCGTCGAAACCATCGCTCAAGCCGAGGCGGCGGGCATTGCCGGCATCGCCATGACGGCCAAACGATCGCTGCTCATTGAGCCACAGAAGGTAGCGGACGCTGCGCAGACCGCCGGCCTCTTCGTTCTGGGGGTGCAAGACATGGAAGACGGTCGGCTATGAAGATAGCCTTCGTGCTCGGCGAGGAATCGGCTGACCGCATCGGAAGCGAGGTGGCTCGAGCCTTGCGCACGCGATTGGGCCCATCGCTGCAACTCGTGGGGCTGGGCGGTAAAGCTCTCGAGAAGGAAGGTCTCGAAAGCCTTTTCGATGTCGAGGAACTTTCGATCATCGGTGTCGGGGCCATCCTGGCTCGCCTGCCGCGACTTCTATTCCGGCTTCGACAGACGGTCGAGTTCCTTGTGGCGGAGAAGCCAGACGCGATCATCACGATCGACAGCTTCACGTTCACCAATCGCGTCGCCATCCGAGTTCGAAAGCGCTGGCCAGAGGCCACCATCGTCAACGTCGTGCCGCCGGCGATCTGGGCTTACAAGCCGGGCCGGGCGCAGGCCCTCGGCCAAGCTGTCGATCATGTTGCGAGCTTGTTTCCCTTCGAGCCTCGTTATCTCGCGGAGCACGGTGGTCCGCCGGCGACCTATGTCGGCCATCCGCTTCTCGACCACCCTGGCTTGGACGAGATTCTGGAGCGCGAACGCTTCTCAGGGATGCGCCTGCCCTCCGAGCCAGCGCATCTCCTTATCCTGCCAGGCTCGAGGCGCGGCGAGATCCATCGTTTGATGGATGATTTCGGGCGGACCTATCAGCTGCTCCATGAGCGGATGCCCGGTCTGCGCGCGAGTCTTCCAGTTGTGCCACGGGTCAGAAATCTGATCGAGCAACGGCTTGGGAGTTGGCCTGTCCGCCCCGAGCTCCTCGATGGCAACGAGGCGAAATGGGCGGCTTTCGGGACAGCTGACGCGGCTTTGGCGGCCAGTGGCACCGTGTCGCTCGAACTCGCCCTAGCAGGGGTTCCTATGGTCCTGGCGTATAGGCTGGACCCCGTGTCCTATCTGCTGCGCCATCTCGTCACCGGTTGGACGGCGGCGTTGCCGAACTTTCTGGCAGGCCACCCGCTGGTACCCGAACATTTTCATGAATTCGTTCGCCCGGAAGCGCTCGCCCGACGGCTGGAACGGCTGATGAAGCCGACGCCTGAGCGGGCTGCACAACTCGATGGGCTAAGGCAAATTCGCGAGGTGATGAGGGTCGAACATCCGCCCGCCCAGACCATCGCCGATCTTATTGTTCGCGAGATCGAAACCCGCAAGACCGGCAAAAAAACAGGCGCCTGAAGCGCCTGTTTCCGTATCTAATCCTTCGATCAGCGATCGCCGACCGAAAGGTAGTCGCGCTGGGGCGCACCCGTGTAGAGCTGACGTGGGCGGCCGATGCGCTGATGCGGATCCTCAATCATTTCCTTCCACTGCGCGATCCAGCCGACCGTGCGCGCAACAGCGAACAGAACGGTGAACATCGTGGTCGGGAAGCCGAGCGCCTTCAGCGTGATGCCCGAATAGAAATCGACGTTCGGGTAGAGCTTCTTCTCGATGAAATACTCGTCATGCAACGCGATATGCTCGAGTTCCATGGCGACTTCGAGCAGCGGATCGTCCTTGATGCCGAGTTCGTTCAGAACTTCGTGGCATGTCTGCTGCATGATCTTGGCGCGCGGATCGTAATTCTTGTAGACCCGGTGACCGAAGCCCATGAGGCGGAACGGATCGTTCTTGTCTTTCGCGCGAGCGATGAACTCGGGAATGCGATCCTTGGAGCCGATCTCCGCCAGCATGTTGAGCGCGGCTTCGTTGGCGCCGCCGTGAGCGGGGCCCCAAAGGCAGGCGATGCCAGCTGCGATACAGGCGAACGGATTGGCCCCCGACGAGCCGGCAAGACGAACCGTCGAGGTCGATGCGTTCTGCTCGTGGTCGGCATGCAGAATGAAGATGCGGTCCATCGCTTTCGCGAGAACCGGGTTGATCTGATACGGCTCGCAGGGAACCGCGAAGCACATGTGAAGGAAGTTTTCCGCGTAGGACAGATCGTTGCGCGGATAAACGAATGGCTGGCCGATATGGTACTTGTAGGCCATGGCGGCGAGCGTCGGGGTCTTCGCGATCATGCGGATCGACGCGACCATCCGCTGATGCGGATCGGTGATGTCGGTGGAGTCGTGATAGAAAGCGGAGAGAGCGCCAACCGAACCGACCATGACGGCCATCGGATGCGCGTCGCGGCGGAAGCCCGTGTAGAAGCGGGACATCTGCTCGTGCACCATGGTGTGGCGCGTCACGTGGTAGACGAAGTCGGCTCGCTCGCTCGCGGTCGGCAGTTCGCCGTAGAGAAGGAGATAGCAAGTCTCCAGGAAGTCACCGCGTTCCGCGAGCTGATCGATCGGATAGCCGCGATGCAGAAGCACGCCTTCGTCACCATCGATATAGGTGATCTTCGACTCGCAGGACGCCGTCGAAGTGAAGCCCGGATCGTAAGTGAACAGGCCCGTGTTCTTATAGAGGGACGCGATGTCGACCACATCGGGTCCGATGGTTCCTGATCGGAGCGTCAGCTCCGCGCTCTTGTCTCCAAGGGCCAGTTTCGCCGATTGATTCATGCGTTACCCCTTCTGCACGAGCTCAGGCGCCCATGGCCGCTCCTGCGGCGAACGCCAGCTTCGTGCGAATGCGTATCGGAAAGGTGGTTAAGGAACAAGTTTCTGGAGGAAAGCATTTTTGCGCCGCAACACCCGCTCCAGCTCGACGTCGAACGTCCACGCCTTCGAAGAGGCCTCGCGAAGACGAACGATTCAGTTCGCCCTCGCGTCAAAAGCGGTTTGAAAGAGGAGCTTCGGCGTTCATCTCTTTCGAAGGCAGGCCTTTAGCGCCCTGTTGTAGTCGCCTTACGCCGACACCTGGTCCTGAAGTCGTCCGAGCGTTTCCTCACGCCCGAGGACGGCCAGGACGTCATACACGCCCGGGGATGTGGAACGCCCTGTGAGTGCGGCACGAAGCGGCTGGGCGATCTTCCCGAGTTTCAGTCCCGACGATTCGGCGAATCCCTTGATCGCGACTTCCAAGGGGGCGGCGGACCAGTCGGTCACCTCCCTCAGGACTGGCAAGAGATCGCGCAGGATATCGCGCCCGCCGTTGGTGAGAATGTCGGCCGCCTTTTCATCCAGCGAAAGCGGCCGCTGGGCAAAGAGATAGGCCGAGCTTTCGGTCAATTCGACCAGCGTCTTGGCTCGCTCCTTCAGCCCAGCCATGGCCGCGCCGAGCCGCGCGCGAACGGTCGCATCGTCATGCTGACGAAGAATATCGCCATTCGGCAGGTGGTCGCGTTCCACCATCAGGGTTTCCACGAGATCATCGTCGGACGAGCCGCGAATCCAATGGCCGTTGATCGCATCCAGCTTGGCGAAATCGAAGCGAGCTGCGCCTTTGTTGATGTCGACCGTATCGAACCACGAGATCATGTTCTCGATCGACATCACCTCGTCGTCGCCATGGCTCCAGCCGAGGCGCACGAGATAATTGAGAAGCGCTTTCGGCAGGTAGCCCATCCCGCGATAGGCATCGACACCCAAGGCACCGTGCCGCTTCGAGAGCTTGGCGCCGTCCGCACCATGAATGAGCGGGATATGCGCCATGACGGGCACGTCCCAGCCCATCGCCTGATAGATCAAGGTCTGACGTCCGGCATTCGTCAGGTGATCGTCGCCTCGAATGATGTGCGTCACACCCATATCGTGATCATCGACGACGACGGCGTGCATATAGGTGGGGGTGCCATCCGAGCGGAGCAGGATGAAATCATCCAGATCCTTGTTTGGAAAACGAACGTCTCCCTGAACCACATCGCGAACCAAAGTCTCGCCCTCTTGCGGCGCCTTGATGCGGATCACAGGAGCAACGCCGGCAGGGGCTTCCGAGGGGTCGCGGTCGCGCCAGCGGCCATCGTAGCGCGGTGGGCGCTTTTCAGCTTTCGCCTTCTCGCGCATCTCATCAAGCTCGGCGGGGGAAGCGTAACAATAATAAGCCTTGCCAGCGGCGACCAGTTCTTCCGCCACCTCGCGATGCCGGGCAGCGCGCGCAAACTGCGACACAGGCTCACCATCGGCTTTCAGGCCGAGCCAGTCGAGACCTTCGATGATCGCCTGAACCGCCGCGTCCGTGGAGCGCTCGCGGTCCGTATCCTCGATCCGCAGCAGCATCGTGCCACCCATGCGCCGGGCATAGAGCCAGTTGAACAGGGCCGTTCTCGCGCCGCCGATGTGAAGGAAGCCTGTCGGCGAGGGGGCGAAACGTGTCACCACGCGGTCGGTCATTCGTCTGCCTTTGAAAGCGGGGCGCGACCTCGCCGCAGGCCCCGGTTGGGATGCGCCTGACCGGACAGACCGGGCTGCGCTTTCGTGCTTCGGTGTGTAACATACACCTAGAAGGACTCAAGGCGGAGCGCCCGTGCCGGCTACAACGCCTGATGCACCGATGCCATCGACATCGGATCTGCGGATCGACAAGCCGGGTGAGCGCTCCGAGCAGAGATGGGGGCGCAGCCGCAATTCTTTGTTGCGCCTGAAATCCTGGCTGGCCGATCAAATCCAGATCGAGCAAGAGCAGCGCTCGTCTTTCGCGTTCCTTCCGATCGGGACCATGCTGGCGATCGGTTTGATCTATGGATGCGGCTGGCGCCCCTTTGTCTGGCTCGCGCCCGCCCTTCTTGCGCTGTGCTGGCTTGCTTCGAGGCTCTCCGAGGCTAAACCTTTCAGGCGGTCGCTGCTTCTCCTGCCTCTTGGCTTCGGTTTGGGGCTGGGTGCGGGATGGGTGGAACTGACCACGACACGAACGGTCATGTTGTCCGGGAATGCCACGACACGCATCATCGGCGTGGTGACTCTGCGGGAACAGAACGATCGCGGGCGCTATCGATACACGATCGATGTCGAGCGAACGGAGCGGCCGACCCTTTCGCGTCCGCCGCAACGCGTTCGCGTTCTCGTGTCGAGCCGACACGAGCCCTTGCCCATCGGGGCCCGCTACTCCGGGCTCGTGCGGCTAAGTCCGCCAGCAGGACCAGCTTTTCCCGGCGCTTATGATTTTGCCTTCACGCCGTTTTTCGATGGTACGAGCGCGTTCGGCTATTCCTTGGGCCCTCCCAAGGTCTCCGAAGAGGAGGAGGCGGTACCCAGCGGCCTGATGGGCCAAGTCGCAAGCCTTCGTCTCGCGATCGGCGAACGCATTCGGGCTGTTCTCCCTGACGAACGAGGAGCCGTCGCAGCGGCCTTGATCAATGGCGAACGGGCCGGCATCCCCAAGGACATCGAAGACGCGCTCCGTGCGACGGGTCTTGCCCATGTCCTCTCGATTTCCGGGTTCCACATGGCACTGGTCGCGGGCATGACCATGGTCGTTGTGCGAGGCGCGGCTGCCGCTTTTCCGGCCATCGCCCTTCGATGGCAGACGAGGAAGATCGGCGCGGTCCTGGCCTTGGGGGTCACCGGCTTTTACTTCCTACTAGCTGGAGACAATGCCGCCACCGAACGCTCCTTCATCATGATCGCCATCATGCTGGGCGCGGTTCTGGTGGATCGACCTGCACTGACAATCCGCAACGTCGGTATGGCAGCGATGGCGGTGATGTTGATCTCTCCGCACGCCTTGATGACCGCTACGTTCCAAATGTCCTTCGCAGCAACCGCCGCTCTGGTGGGTGCATACGGCGCATACTCTCGCTGGTCGAACCAGTCCGACGGTAAGGCAAGCGATCACGCTCGCTTTCGAACACTCGCACTTTTGCTTCTCGGCGCGTTTCTGTCATCCCTGATCGCGGGTGCGGCGACCGCACCCTATGCCGTCTATCATTTTCAGCGGGCCGCTCCATTCGGCCTCGTGGCCAATGTTCTGGCGACGCCGATCTTTTCGTTCTGGATCATGCCGCTCGCTCTGGCTTCGGTCTGCCTGATGCCCTTTGGTTGGGAAAGCATGGCGTTGCATCCCATCGGTTGGGGGCTGGACGTCGTATTCTGGCTGGCGAAACGCCTGGCTGAAGAATTACCGGACTACGCCGTGGGCCAGATCGGCCTCGCAAGCCTTCTCAGCCTCACTATGGCTTTACTCGTCCTGTCATTTTGCCAGAGCGCGATGCGCTGGCTCTTCGTTTTGCCATTGACGCTCGGCTGGGTCTTGATCCCACCGACCAATCGACCCGAGCTTCTGATTGCGGAGGATGCTCGGGATATCGCGGTGATCGGCCAGGATGGATCGACCATTGATCTGCGCAAGCGGCCCAATCGCTTCATCCACGATCAATGGCAACGCGCATTTCAACTTCGATTGCCACCGTCTCGTACCCCTCGGAAGCAGTTCGAGTGTTCAGGCGATATCTGCCGCGCGACATCGCGGTCAGGCCTCCGCATCGCATGGAGCGACAAACTGGAACGTATGGGAGAGCTTTGCGACAGTGCCGACATCGCCGTGATGGCGCGAGCGCCCCGCATGACGTCGTGCCGTTCCGGCGCGAAGCTCGTCACGCTTCGCACTCTCCGGCAGACCGGCGCTCTTTTGCTTCCCTCCGCAAACGGAGCGCAATGGACCCTTCAACCCTCGATCGCTCAGCCCTTCAACGAATGGAACGTGCATCGATCGGCCCCATGGCCGGAAAGCGAAAGGCGAAACCAGCGCTCCGAACCCGGGCAGGTCGGGTTACCTCATCGTTCTAGTGATAGCGCCGAATGAGCCCGACAAGACGCCCTTGAACCTTGACCCGGCCCGCTTCCAAAACACGCGTCTCATAGGCAGGATTGGCGGCTTCCAATTCCACGACGGAGCCTCGCCGACGAAAGCGCTTGAGCGTCGCCTCTTCGTCGTCGATCAGAGCCACGACGATCTCGCCCGCTGTCGCCGTCTCAGAACGCTGGATCAGAACCGTGTCTCCGTCCAGAATGCCCGCATCGACCATCGAATCGCCTTTGACGTCCAGGGCGTAGTGTTCACCGGAGCCGAACATCTCGACCGGGAGGGCGATGGACCGGCTGTTTTGTTGGATCGCAGAAATGGGAACGCCTGCAGCAATGCGTCCCATGACCGGTACGGGCATCGAATCATTGGCCGGTTCCGCTCTCGCCAGGACCGGCTCGATTCCGGCACGCTTCGGAAGAGGGATCACTTGCCGCGAGATCGACGCTTCCGACGCCGTCGGTACCGCCAAACCGCCGTTCGAATCCTTGCCACTCAGGGAGTCCGGCAGGCGCAGGACTTCCAAAGCCCGAGCCCGATTGGGGAGACGCCGGATAAAGCCCCGTTCCTCCAAGGCGGTGATGAGACGATGGATTCCCGATTTGGATTTCAGATCCAAAGCCTCCTTCATCTCGTCGAAGGAGGGAGGAATTCCGACCGATTGCAAACGGTCATGAATGAAGAGAAGCAATTCATGCTGCTTGCGGGTCAACATCGCGCGAATCCGGACAAAACAAAACCTGAACAAACCCTATATGTTCTGTTTGTGTTCTGCAAGGAACTCCATCACGTCAATCGAACGAACTCGCAGGTTTCTCCCGGCTGGGCGGCGGCGGCATGAGGGGGACGAACCAAAAGGGCATCGGCGGTCGCGAAGACACTCAGAAGCGACGAGTCCTGCCGAGCAAGCGGCATGAGGACCGTTCGTCCGTCGTCGTCTTGTTCGATCGTTGCGCGCATGAAGTCCGCCCGATGGTCATTCTCGAGAACGGCCGCACCGAGTGTTCCGGTTTCGTATCGGGGGCGAGACGGGCGCCCGGCGAGACGTTCCACGAGCGGCCGAAGAAACAATTCCGCCGTTACGAGGCTCGACGCCGGGTTGCCGGGCAGGCCCAGGAATCGCATCGCCTCATGGCGACCTGCCATCAGAGGTTTTCCCGGTCGCATGGCGACCTTCCAGAAATCCAGTTCGACACCGCACTCCCGCAGGACCGGCGCAACAAGATCATGATCACCGACCGAAGCTCCGCCGATGGTCACGAAAACGTCGATTCCCTCGGCTCTGGCATTCTCGAAAACCCGTCGCAAGGCTGCTCGATCGTCGGGGACGATGCCATAGGAGATGGCGTCGCCACCCGCCGCTTCCACGATCGCTGCAATACCGAAACCGTTTGACGCGACGATCTGCGAGGGACCAGGGCGCGTGCCAGGCCAGACCAGTTCGCTGCCCGTCATGACGATCGCGACCCGGGGGCGAGCGCGCACGGGCACAAAATCGTATCCGGCGCTTGCCGCGAGAGCGATGGAAGCAGGGCGCAAAACGGCTCCATCAGCCAGAACGGGCTTACCTGCTTGGAAGTCATTGCCGGCAGGGCGGATATGGCGCCCCGGCTGCACAGGCTCCAGCACGATGACAGTCGAAGGGTCGGGACGTTCGGTGTTTTCCTGGATTACGACGGCATCTGCCCCTGCGGGTACAGGAGCACCGGTAAAGATCCGTACGGCCTGATTTGCCGAGACCGTCCCTTCAAAGGCTGCGCCGGCAGCCGCTTCGCCAATAACGCGAAGTTCCGTTGCCGCAGAGCGCAGATCGTCGGCACGAACGGCGTATCCATCCATGGCGGAGGCATCGAAGGCCGGTTGCGTCAGCCGAGCCACGAGATCGCCCGCCAGACGCCGACCGGCCAGAGCGTCGAGCCCGACCTGCTCGATACGCCGAACGGGTTCGGCGTCCGTCAGCAACCTCGCCAAAGCCTCTTCGACTGGAAGGAGGCTCACTCGGCGCTCCACGCACCCGATCGGCCGCCAGCTTTTTCCAACAACCGGATAGCGCTGATGGTCATGCTGCGGTCCACCGCCTTCGCCATATCGTAGATCGTGAGGCAAGCCACCGAAACGGCCGTCAACGCCTCCATCTCGATTCCGGTCTTGCCACTGACGCGGCAAGTCGCGGTGACGCGAATGCCGGGAAGAGCCGGTTCGAAGTCCAGTTCGACCGACACCTTCTCCAACATCAGGGGATGGCAGAGAGGGATCAGATCATGGGTTCTCTTTGCGCCCATGATCCCGGCGATCCGCGCGATCGCCATGACATCGCCCTTCTTGAGGCTGCCTTCTCGAATCAGATCGAGCGTTTCGGCCTTCATCAGCACGAGCCCTTCGGCGCGGGCCGTTCGGATCGTTTCGGCCTTCTCGCCGACATCCACCATATGGGCGGAGCCATCGGCGGCGAGATGCGTCAAGGATGGTTCGCTCATGCGCTATGAGCCTGTCCGCCAAACAGCAACCTGCGCGTCGCCGCCTCGACATCGTCCTGCCGCATCAGGCTCTCGCCCACGAGGAAGGTCCGAATGCCGGACGCGGCCAGCCGAACGCAGTCCTCATGACCATTGATCGCGCTTTCACCGACGACGATCCGGTCAGCGGGAACGATGCGCGCCAGTCGCTCGCTCGTCCCGATATCGGTTTCGAAGGTCCGCAGATTGCGATTGTTGACGCCAAACAGCGACGATCGGAGCTTGAGCGCCCGTTCGGCCTCCGTCTCGTCATGCACTTCCAGCAACACATCGAGACCGAGTTCGATCGCGGCGCACTCCAGTTCGTTGGCCAGCGCATCGTCCACGGCAGCGAGAATGATCAGAATAGCGTCCGCACCCCAGGCGCGAGCCTGCGCCACCTGATAGGTATCGAACAGAAAGTCCTTGCGAAGCGCGGGCAGGGCGGTCGCACCTCGTGCCGCCGTCAGATATTCCGGGGCACCCTGAAAGGACGGAGTGTCGGTCAAAACACTGAGACACGCAGCGCCCGCGCGCTCATAGGCCTGAGCGATCGATACCGGCTCGAAATCAGGTCGGATGAGCCCCTTGGACGGGCTCGCCTTTTTCACTTCCGCGATCAGCGCGAACTGACCGAGCGAATGCTTGCGCCGCAGCGCGTCGGCAAAACCTCGGGTCGGCGGCAGGTCACGCATGACGCTTTCGAGAGCGGCGAGGGACATCTCGCGCTTCGCATCGGCGATTTCTTCGCGCTTGTAGGTTTCGATCTTTTCGAGAATGTCGGTCACGACGGTCTTCTCCCGATCTCTTGTGATGTTGTCACGAGCCGGGCCAGCGCTTCAGCCGCTCGTCCTTCGGCGAGTGAGGCTTTCGCCATTGCTACCCCTTGGTCCAGACTTGACGCCTTATCGGCGACGATCAGAGCACCGGCAGCATTGAGCAGCACGATGTCCCGATAGGCGCTGGGCTCGTTGGCCAGAACACGGCGAAGCGCTTCGGCATTATGTGCCGCATCACCGCCGATGAGGTCCGAGGTGGGATGGAGCGCGAGCCCCGCCTCTTCGGGCATGAGTTCCCATTCGCGGATCGAGCCATGTTCCAGACTGGCGACATGCGTGCGACCGCACACCGTCATCTCATCCAGACCCTCCCCGTGGACGACCCAGGCTTTCTCGGCCCCCAACGCGTTCAAGGCCTCCGCAAGCGGGCGAACCCATTCACGGGAATAGACCCCCAACAGGAGCCTTTTGACGCCGGCCGGATTCGCCAAAGGACCAAGCAGGTTGAAGATCGTACGGGTTCCTAGTTCCACGCGGCTGGGGCCCACAAAGCGCATAGCCGCATGATGCGTGGGCGCGAACATGAAGCCCAAGCCGGCGGTGGAAATGACCTCTCCGATCTGATGCGGCGAGAGATCGACATTGACACCCAGCGCCGCCAGCACATCCGCCGAACCCGACCTGGAGGACAGCGCCCGGTTGCCATGCTTGGCGACCGTCAGGCCGCAACCTGCAACCACGAAGGCCGCACAGGTCGAGACATTGTAGGTTCCCGCTTGATCGCCACCCGTCCCCACGATGTCGATCGCATCGCCAGGGGCCTCCACCGGGAGCATGTTGGCGCGCATGACGTCCACCGCGCCGGCGATCTCGTCCACGACCTCGCCACGCACCCGCAGCGCCATCAGGAAACCGCCGATCTGCGAGGGCGTCGCTTCGCCCGACATCAGGATCGAGAAGGCCGCCCGCGCTTCCGCCCGATTGAGCGCCTCGCCGGCTGCGACCTTGGTCAGAAGCGGCTTCATTCCTGCGCTCATCGAACGCTCGCCTTCGCCTGCTGGATCACGGCCTGATTATACGTCACATCGACCCCGCTCTGGAGCGAGGCGATGTAGCTCTGTTCGAGATCACCCCGAAGCGCCTGGCTCAATCCGGTCTTCGTGGTCTGCGCGACTGAGGCCGCGGGGTCAGCCGGCGGCGCCACTTCGGACACTTGGAGAACCAGAACTTGCCCGGAATCCTTCGCAGGTGTGGAGGCAACGAACCCTTGCGGCCCGGAGAAGGCTGCGCGCATCCCCGCTTCACCCAGAACGGGCAGAGCGGACTGCCGCGTCACGGCCGAGGCCGTCTGAAGAGACAGTCCTTCGACTTCCGCCATGTCGCCGAAGGACTGGCCCTTGCGGACGCGCTCGGCCAGAGACTGGCCGCGATCGACCGCCATTTGAACCGCCTCGTCCTGCTTCCAGTCCGCTGTTACGCGGGCGCGAACTTCATCCAGCGGACGCTCGCGCGAAGGGATGACTTCGCCGGGTGCCAGAAAGACGTAGCTGTTTCCATCGAAATTGACCGGCGGAATATCGTTGCCTTCGTCACCCGTGAAGACAGCACCCAAGACTTGCTGGGAGCCAGGGATCGTGTCGACCTTCGTGCCGTCCTGCGTCACCCCTTCCCGCGATACGGGCGGCACCGACACCACCTTCAAGCCCGCCTGTTCGGCGGCCTCAGCGAGCGGAGCCCCACTCTGCAGAGAATCCGACATCGTGTTGTAGGCGCTTGTGATACGCGCATTGGTCGCATCGCGCGCGAGACTCTGGCGGATGTCGGCTCTAACATCATCAAGCGGACGCACGACCTCCGGCTCGACCGCAGTGACGTTCAGAATCACGGGTCCGAACGGACCCTCCACGACCGCGGTCGGGACACCCACCTGAGCGCCGAAGGCGGCATCCGCGAGCGTCGCGTTCCCAAGAGCCGCACGACCGATCGTTCCGAGATCGGCCACTTCGCGCCCTGCTTGCTTGGCGGCATCGGCTAGGGAACGGCCAGATGCGATGGCTTGCGCGGCGGCGTCGGCAGTTGCGCGGTCGGGGAAAACGACCTGCTGAACGGCGCGGCGCTCGGGAGTCGTGAACTGGGCGCGGTTGGCCTCGTAGTAGCGCGCGATCTCCTCGTCCGTCACCTTGTCCGTCTCGGCCATGGTGGCCGGCGTCAGAGCCACATAGGAGAACCCTCGATATTCGGGCGCGCGATACGTGTCCTGATGCTCGGTGTAATAGGTGCTGAGATCATCGTCCGATGGATCGGACATGCTGTCAGCGGGCTGGGGCTGGAGAACCGCATATTGAACGGTGCGCCGCTCTCCATTGTAGATCCCCAAGGCATCGACAAAGGCGTTGGGGATTACGACGTCGTCCGCAACGGCACCGAGCAATTGCCCTCGCACCGCCGAGCGCCTGAGATCCGTGAGATAAGCGGCTTCGCTGAGACCGGCATTTGCCAACACCGCCCGCATGGTGTCACGCGAAAAGCGGCCGCTTGCGTCTTGAAAGGCTTTCTCGCGCTGAATCAGCGTGATCAATCCCTCATCGGAAACGGCGATGCCATCGTGCTCGGCTTTCAGATCGACCAACGCGCCGGCCCGCAATTGCGCCAGAACGGTCTGGTCCACGCCGAACATTTCGGCTTGTTCGGACGTCGGGCGACGCTGCAGCTGCTGTGCGAGGCGATTGAGCCCCTGCTGATAGGCCTGCTGGTATTCCGCCACCGAAACCCGGATGTCACCGGCTTGCAGAACGGTCGATCCCGAGCCGTGAGACCGCAGCCCATCCGCGATACCCCACACCACGAAGCTGACGGCGAGGCCACCCAGCAAAAGTTTGGCGACCCAACCCGAGGCACCGCGACGCATCTGGTTCAGCATCCGCTGCGAACTCCCGATCTTCCTAGTCTCATCGATGTCCCGAATAGGCATTCCGAACGGAGAAGAAAAGTCGATCCTGCCGAAGCGCCGGTTTGATTTTCCCGATCTCCGCCGATAGCTGTCGAAATGGGATGGAGGAAATTCACAATGAGACGGGAGGAGAACAACTTGGCTCGCAAGATTTTGATCGCGGGAAACTGGAAGATGAATGGCTTGTCGGGCCAGCTCGAAGAAGTCCGCAAGATTTCCGAAGGCTGCAGCGCCACCGTGGGGGAGGTCGATATTCTGGTGTGTCCGCCGGCAACGCTCCTGCGAACCGTTCGAGACGCAGCCCATTCCGATCTCCTGGTTGGCGCGCAAAATTGTCATGCCAAGGAAAAGGGTGCTCATACTGGCGACATCTCGGCCGAGATGCTGCGCGACGCCGGTGCGTCGCATGTGATCGTCGGCCATTCGGAACGCCGTGCCGATCATAGCGAATGCTGCGCGACCGTTCGAAGCAAGTTGGAGGCCGCGCACCGCGCGGGGCTGGTCGCCATTGTCTGTATTGGCGAAACGCTGGAGGAACGCGAAGCGGGGGAAGCGCTACGCGTCCTTGAGCGCCAGCTCGAAAACTCGCTTCATGACGACGTCACCGCCGGGAACACGATCATTGCCTACGAGCCGATCTGGGCGATCGGGACCGGCAAGACCGCATCGGCCGGAGATGTCGCAGAGGTCCACTCGCATCTGCGCCGTCGCTTGGTGGAGCGGTTCGGCCAAGAGATCGGAACCAGCCTGCGACTTCTCTATGGCGGCTCGGTTCAGCCCACCAACGCGGCATCGCTTCTGTCCGTCGAAGATGTGGATGGGGCGCTTGTGGGTGGCGCCAGCTTGAAAGCGCAGGATTTTCTTGCCATCTGCGAGGCGGCCCGCAACTACCGATAGGCGTTGCGGAATAAGGTTGGAATATATGGGGGCGTCCTATAGAAGGCGCCCAACTCCTGAACGATTGCGCGAAGCCCATGCAGACTGTCTTGATCGTCATCCATCTCTTGATCGTCCTCGCGCTCGTGGTGGTCGTTCTTCTTCAACGCTCCGAAGGCGGCGCGCTCGGAATGGGCGGGGGTGGCGGCGGCTTGATGACGGCACGCGGTGCCGCCAACATGCTGACGCGCACCACGGCCATTCTGGCGACACTGTTTTTCATCACATCCATGGCGCTCGCCATCATGGCTCGCTACGGAAGTGATCCGCTGGATATTCTGAACCGCGTGCCGGCCGGCCAGACGGCGCCCGGCGCTGCACCCGCGGCAAATGGCTCGCTTCTAGATCAGCTGGGCGGCCTTCCGGATCAGACCAACAACAGCAACTCGGGCGTCCCCACCGGAGGCTCGGCTGCGGGATCGACTGCACCAGCGGCAACGCCTGCAGCCGTTCCGCAGAATAGCGGTGGCGTGCCGACCGGCGCAGGCTCGGCGCCTGTCCAGCAAATTCCGGCCAATCCGGCGCCGCAGGCCCCGAATGCAAGCTCCCAGCCAACCGTTCCGTCGGTCGAGGCTCCGTCTCCGGCCGCCACAGACGGCGCGGCTTCGGGCGGCACCTCCAACGCGCCGGCTCAGTAAGCTCGCTCGCTCAATCAAATCGTTGGGGCGCTTCGGCGCCCCATTTCGTTTCAGGCCAATTTTTCGACTGGCCGAATCCTCATCGAAAGCGTATCGGGAAGGCCCATGGCGCGATATATCTTCATCACCGGCGGCGTGGTTTCCTCTTTGGGAAAGGGCATTGCTTCGGCAGCCCTCGGCGCACTTCTGCAAGCACGCGGCTATCGCGTGCGCCTTCGAAAGCTTGACCCTTATCTGAATGTCGATCCGGGCACGATGAGTCCGACGCAGCACGGCGAGGTCTTCGTGACCGACGACGGCGCGGAAACGGATCTGGACCTGGGTCACTACGAGCGCTTCACAGGTCGCTCCGCGAACCGGATGGACAATGTCACCACCGGGCGGATCTACCAGGAACTGATCGCCAAGGAGCGGCGCGGAGACTTTCTCGGCGCGACAGTGCAGGTGATCCCCCATGTCACCGATGCCATCAAGGCCTTCGTGGTCGAAGGCAACGAAGACTACGATTTCGTTCTCTGCGAGATAGGCGGAACGGCTGGCGACATCGAAGCCATGCCCTTCATGGAAGCCATCCGTCAGCTCGGCAACGATCTGCCTCGAGGCGGCG
This sequence comes from Aureimonas sp. D3, assembly GCF_001463805.1. Taxonomy (NCBI): domain Bacteria; kingdom Pseudomonadati; phylum Pseudomonadota; class Alphaproteobacteria; order Hyphomicrobiales; family Aurantimonadaceae; genus Aureimonas; species Aureimonas sp. D3. Next base: position 44,042 of record NZ_BBWM01000035.1, read on the forward strand.
CGGTCTACGTGCATCTGACCTTGATGCCGTATATTCCGACGGCCGGCGAGTTGAAGACCAAGCCGACGCAGCATTCGGTCAAGGAGCTTCGCTCCATCGGCATCCAGCCAGACATCTTGCTCGTGCGCGCCGATCGACCCATCCCGCGCGAAGAGCGGCGCAAGATGAGCCTGTTCTGCAATGTTCGCGAAAGCGCCGTGATTCAGGCGCTCGACGTCGCGACCATTTACGATGTTCCGATCGCCTACCACCAGGAAGGCCTCGACACCGAAGTGCTTGCTGCTTTCGGTATCGACCCAGCACCGAAGCCCAAGCTCGACCGCTGGCATCAGGTTGTCGAAGGCATCGCTCATCCCGAGGGCGAGGTGACGATCGCCGTGGTCGGCAAATACACCGGCCTGAAGGATGCCTATAAGTCGCTGATCGAAGCCTTGCAGCATGGCGGCATCGCCAACAAGGTTCGCGTCAAGCTCGATTGGATCGAGTCGGAGGTTTTCGAAAAGGAAGACCCGACGCCGTATCTGGAGCGGGTCAGCGGTATTCTTGTGCCAGGTGGTTTCGGCGAACGTGGATCGGAGGGCAAGATCCTCGCCGCCAAGTTCGCCCGCGAGCACAATGTGCCATACTTCGGCATCTGCTTCGGTATGCAGATGGCGGTGATCGAAGCCGCTCGATCCCTGGCTGGGATCGAAGACGCGGCATCGACCGAGTTCGGCCCGACGAACGAACCCGTCGTCGGCATCATGACCGAATGGATGAAGGGCAACGAGCTTGAGCAGCGGGCCGTCGAGGGCGATCTCGGTGGGACCATGCGCCTGGGCGCCTACAAAGCCTGCTTCGCGCCAGATTCGCGTATTGCGCAAATCTACGGCGACACGCTTGCCGAGGAGCGTCATCGCCACCGCTATGAGGTGAACCGGACCTATCGGGCTCGGCTGGAGGAGGCCGGTCTGCGCTTTGCAGGCATGTCGCCAGATGGTCTCCTGCCGGAAACCGTCGAGCTCCCGAATCATCCGTGGTTCATCGGTGTCCAGTATCATCCCGAACTGAAATCCCGCCCGTTCGAGCCTCACCCGCTTTTCGCCTCGTTCATCGGCGCAGCGGTGGAACGCTCCCGCCTCGTTTGAGCCTGCCAGAAAGACCGATGCCGCGATGATCAGCCCCCATGCTTCCGTCAATCTTCGCGGCGTCACCTTCGCCCAGGATCGACCCTTCGCCCTGATCGCTGGCCCCTGCCAGATGGAAAGCCGCGATCACGCCCTGATGATCGCGGAGCGCATGAAGCGCATCACGGCGGATCTCGGGATCGGCTATGTCTTCAAGGCCAGCTTCGACAAAGCCAATCGAACCAGCTTGTCCGGGCGTCGTGGTATCGGGCTCACCGGCGCGCTGCCAGTGTTCGATGAGGTCCAACGGACGTTCGATATTCCAGTTCTCACTGACGTGCACACGGAAGAACAGTGCGCTGTGGCCGGGGAAGTCTGCGACGTTCTGCAAATCCCAGCTTTCCTCTGCCGCCAGACGGACCTTCTGATCGCCGCAGCCCGCACGGGTCGCATTGTAAATATCAAGAAAGGTCAGTTTCTGGCGCCGTGGGACATGCGCAATGTTGCTGCCAAGGTTCTCGAGAGCGGCAACCCAAATATTCTTTTGACCGAGCGCGGCGCGTCCTTCGGCTACAACACGCTGGTGTCCGATTTCCGTGCCCTGCCGATCATGGCCGAGATCGGTGCGCCCGTGGTGTTCGACGCGACGCATTCGGTGCAGCAGCCGGGCGGGCAGGGCGGCTCATCGGGAGGCGAGCGCCGCTTCGTGGAAACCCTTGCCAAAGCCGCCGTTGCGGTGGGCGTGTCCGGCCTTTTCATCGAAACCCACGAAGACCCGGATTCCGCGCCGTCGGATGGCCCGAACATGGTTCGTCTCGATGATATGCCGGAACTGCTGCGCCGCCTGAAGGCGCTCGACGCAGCGGCCAAAGCCTTTTGAACTGTCTCTGGCGTCCCAGGGCCAATCCAGCCTACAAGGCGCCGACCCCAGCCCCAGTCGAATGAGGGAACGAGCATGACGGCGATTATCGATATCATCGCACGGGAAATTCTGGACAGCCGGGGCAACCCGACCGTCGAGGTCGATGTGGTGCTGGAAGACGGCTCCATGGGGCGCGCTGCGGTTCCCTCCGGTGCCTCCACTGGCGCGCACGAAGCCGTGGAGCTTCGCGATGGCGACGATCGTTACGGCGGCAAGGGCGTTCAGCAGGCAGTTCAAGCCGTAAACAACGATCTGCTCGAAGCTCTGGTCGGATTCGAGGCCGAAAACCAGATTCGTATCGATTCCGTCATGCGCTCACTCGATGGAACGGCCAACAAGAGCCGCCTGGGCGCTAACGCCATTCTGGGTGTTTCGCTGGCGGTCGCGAAGGCTGCCGCCGAGTCCGCTGGTCTTCCTCTGTATCGCTATGTCGGCGGCGCGAGCGCCAGCGTCCTGCCGGTGCCGATGATGAACATCATCAATGGCGGCGCCCATGCCGACAATCCAATCGACTTCCAGGAATTCATGATCATGCCGGTCGGCGCGGAAAGCTTCCGCGAAGGCTTGCGCATGGGCGCTGAAATCTTTCACACGCTGAAGAAGGCGCTGAAAGACGCGGGCCACAACACCAATGTCGGTGACGAAGGTGGCTTCGCGCCCAATCTGGCATCAGCGAAGGATGGTCTCGATTTCGTCGTCCGTTCGATCGAGAAGGCGGGCTATCGTCCCGGCGAGGACGTCTTCTTGGCGCTCGATTGCGCATCGACCGAGTTCTTCAAGGGTGGCGTCTACGATCTCGAAGGCGAGAAGCGTAAGCTCTCGGCTGACGAGATGGCGGCCTACCTCGCCGAGCTGGCGGCCGCTTACCCGATCATCTCCATCGAAGACGGCATGGCCGAGGACGATTGGGCCGGATGGAAAAGCCTGACCGATCGCGTCGGAAACAAGGTGCAGCTGGTCGGCGACGATCTGTTCGTCACCAATTCGACTCGTCTGCGTGAGGGCATCGAGAAGGGCGTCGCCAACTCCATTCTCGTGAAGGTCAATCAGATCGGCACGCTCAGCGAAACCCTGGATGCCGTCAATGTGGCGCATCGTGCCGGTTATACGGCCGTGATGTCGCACCGCTCCGGGGAAACCGAAGACTCGACCATCGCCGATCTCGCAGTTGCGACGAACTGCGGTCAAATCAAGACCGGCTCGCTCGCTCGCTCCGATCGGCTCGCCAAGTACAACCAGCTCCTGCGCATCGAGGAAGAACTGGGCGATCAGGCAATCTATGCCGGCCGCAGCATTCTGCGTACGCGCGGCTGAGTTTCGCGCATATCGCTTAATCGACAGAAGGGCCCGCCTCCGATGGCGGGCCTTTTTCATATCAAACGTTCAAAGCACGCCGATACGTAATGGAAAGGCTTTGTCAGCCTTAACACCGCCTTAAGCTCATACCGGCTATCCTCCGAAGAGGAGAAGCTCATGCGCACGAAGCAAAAACGCAAGTCCTGGTTCACACCGCTCATCGTCCCGGCAATCACACTGCCGTGCCTCGCCTATTTCGCGATGCAGTCTCAGACCGGTCGCTATGGATTGGAGGCGGGGCAGGAAATGCAGGGAGAATTGGCGGCAAAGACGAAGACCTATGACGATCTCGTCCACTCGCGCAAAGCCCTGGAACAGCGCGTAAAACTTCTGAGTGACGGAACGTTAGAACGCGATATGATCGACGAGCGGGCACGCCGTTCGTTGAACATGTCCAACGAAGACGAGATTACGATTCTCGAACGCTGGAAGAGTTAACCCTCTTCGCGTTAATATCTGCTGCATTGCAGCATTTAATCTTATTCGAGTTAAGTTGGTTCGGTCTCTTGCTCCGATAGCGCGCATCGCTATACTGCGCGCGATCGGTCCGCTCTTGCGGGCGTCGAGGACGAGGAATCACGAATGGCAACCGGTAAGCAGAAGGCCGCCTCAGTCGACGTGGCCGAAATGGACGCACAGTCCTCTGCCGAAATCGTCAAGACGCTCGAAAGTTTCGAGCCTCCGGCCCCCTTGGACTTTTCGCGCGAAGACGACCTTCGCGCCTATCGGGACATGCTCCTGATCCGTCGCTTCGAAGAAAAGGCCGGCCAGCTCTACGGCATGGGTCTCATCGGCGGCTTCTGTCACCTTTACATCGGCCAGGAGGCCGTGGTCATCGGCATGCAGATGTCGATGAAAGAGGGTGATCAGGTCATCACCGGTTACCGCGATCATGGCCATATGTTGGCCACGGGCATGGAATCGCGCGGCGTCATGGCCGAGCTTACGGGTCGCCGTTCCGGCTACTCGAAGGGCAAGGGCGGCTCCATGCACATGTTCTCGAAGGAGAAGCATTTCTACGGCGGCCATGGCATCGTCGGCGCGCAGGTGTCTCTGGGAACAGGTCTCGCCTTCGCCAACCGCTATCGCGGCAACGACTCCGTCTCCATCACCTATTTCGGCGATGGCGCTGCCAATCAGGGGCAGGTCTACGAGAGCTTCAACATGGCCTCGCTGTGGAAGCTGCCGGTGATCTACATCATCGAGAACAATCGTTATGCGATGGGCACGTCGGTCAATCGCGCGTCGGCCGAAACGAACTTCGCTCATCGCGGCATTTCGTTCAAGATTCCGGGCATCCAGGTGGATGGCATGGACGTGCGCGCGGTCAAGGCCGCAGCGGATCTCGCCATGGAGCATTGCCGTTCGGGCAAGGGTCCGATCATTCTCGAAATGCTGACCTATCGCTATCGCGGCCATTCGATGTCGGACCCCGCGAAGTATCGCACGCGCGATGAAGTTCAGAAGATGCGCGCCGAGCGCGATCCGATCGAGCAGGTTCGCCAGCGTCTTCTGGAAGCGCACAATGCGAGCGAAGATGAGCTGAAGGCGATCGATAAGGACGTTCGCGACATCGTGGCGGACGCGGCGGATTTCGCACAGAACGATCCCGAGCCCGATGTGTCGGAACTCTGGACCGATATTTACGCCGACGAAATTCCGCAGGCCGCGAAGTAAGAGGGCGCCATGCCGACCGAAATCCTGATGCCCGCCCTTTCGCCGACCATGGAAGAGGGCACTCTCTCGAAGTGGGTCAAGCAGGAGGGCGATAGCGTCTCTCCGGGCGACGTGATCGCCGAGATCGAAACCGACAAGGCCACGATGGAAGTCGAGGCTGTGGACGAGGGGACAATCGGTAAGATCCTCGTCGCCGCCGGCACGGAAGGCGTGAAGGTGAATGCGCCGATCGCGATCCTGCTGGGTGAAGGCGAAAGCGCCGCCGATATCGGCAAGGCTTCGGCCCCGGCCGCTGCCAGCGCTCCGCAGGAAGCCAAGCCCGAGGCGACCGACGCCGAAAAGTCGAAGCCGGCTGCCGTTCCGGCCCAGAGCCTGTCGCATCCCACGGCCGAAGACGCCGATGGCGACTTCGCAGAAGAAATTCCGGCCGGAACGACCATGGAAACCAAGACGGTGCGCGAAGCGCTCCGCGAGGCCATGGCAGAAGAAATGCGCCGCGACGAGACTGTTTTCCTCCTAGGTGAGGAAGTCGCGGAATATCAAGGCGCCTACAAGATCAGCCAGGGGCTTCTCGACGAGTTCGGCGCGCGTCGCGTGGTCGACACGCCGATCACCGAACATGGCTTTGCAGGTATGGCCGTCGGCGCGGGCATGGCGGGTCTGCGTCCGATCGTCGAGTTCATGACGTTCAACTTCGCCATGCAGGCGATCGATCAGATCATCAACTCGGCGGCCAAGACACTTTACATGGCCGGCGGTCAGATGGGCTGCCCGATCGTGTTCCGTGGGCCGAATGGCGCGGCGGCGCGCGTCGCCGCGCAGCACAGCCAGGACTACGCCGCCTGGTACAGCCATATTCCGGGCCTCAAGGTCGTGCAGCCCTATTCAGCGGCGGACGCGAAGGGTCTTCTGAAGTCTGCCATCCGCGATCCCAATCCCGTCATCTTCCTCGAGAACGAGATTCTCTACGGCCATTCCTTCGAAGTGCCGCAGGTCGAGGATTGGACTGTCCCGATCGGCAAGGCTCGCATCCACCGCAAGGGCAAAGACGTCACGATCGTCTCCTTCGGTATTGGCATGACCTATGCGGTCGCGGCGGCCGAGCAGTTGGCGAAGGAAGGGATCGACGCTGAGGTCATCGACCTTCGCACCATTCGTCCGATGGATGTCGATGCGATCGTCCGCTCGGTGAAGAAGACGAACCGTTGCGTTACCGTCGAAGAAGGCTGGCCGCAGAGCTCGATCGGCTCCGAGATCGCCTCGCAGCTGATGGTCCGCGCCTTCGACTATCTCGACGCGCCGGTGCTCAAGGTCTGCGGCAAGGATGTTCCGATGCCTTACGCCGCCAATCTGGAAAAGCTCGCGCTTCCCTCGGCAAAGGACGTCGTCGAGGCGGTCAAGGCCGTCTGCTACCGCTGACATCAAGCTGAGCTTCCTCCATTTCGAGGAAGCCTTTCGAAAAAAGAGGAGACAACGTGCGCGCTGTCTCCTGCCGCGCGGCGCGGGTCGTGCAAGGCTTGAGATCGCTCGCCGCCCGCACAGCGTAAGACGAATTCGAAGCCCCACCATGAGGGCGATTGAGGAGATCCGGGCAGATGCCGATCAACGTGACGATGCCGGCGCTCTCGCCGACCATGGAAGAAGGCAATCTCGCCAAGTGGCTGATCAAGGAAGGCGATAAGGTCTCGTCCGGAGACGTCATCGCCGAAATCGAGACCGATAAGGCCACGATGGAAGTCGAGGCCGTGGACGAAGGCACGGTGGCCAAGATCCTCGTTCCCGCCGGCACGGAAGGCGTCAAGGTCAACGCGATCATTGCCATTCTGACAGCGGAAGGCGAGGACGCGTCGGCAGCCGAGACCGGCAACGGTGCTGCCGCCTCCGCCTCCAAGCCGGCAGCATCGTCGCCAGCGGCCGACAATGCCGCGGTCGGTTCGGAAGCGTCCGCGAAGGATGCCTCCCAGCGCGGCTATGAGCGCGCACCAGAAACCGCAACATCGAGCGAAGGCGGTCAGGCCGGTTCGGCATCGGCCTCGAAGGGAACACGTGTGTTCGCTTCGCCTTTGGCCCGCCGTATCGCAAAGGAGCAGGGCGTCGATCTCGGAGCCGTCTCCGGTTCGGGCCCGCATGGCCGCATCATCAAACTCGACGTCGAACGCGCGGCGCAAAGCCCCAAGCCCGCCGCCGAGAACAAGCCTCAGGCGCAGGCCAGTGCTTCCGTCGCTGCGCCGGCCCCGGCTGCGAAAGCCTCCAACGACGACGCCACGCTCAAGCTCTTCGCAGAAGGCTCTTACGAGAAGATTCCGCATGACGGAATGCGTAAGACCATCGCCAAGCGTCTCGTGGAATCCAAGCAGACGGTGCCGCATTTCTACCTATCGGTGGATTGCGAACTCGACGCGCTGCTCGCGCTGCGCAAGCAGCTGAATACGGCAGCCCCGACCATCAAGGGTGAGGCGGGCGAGCGCCCGGCCTATAAGCTCTCGGTCAACGACATGGTCATCAAGGCCATGGCCTGCGCGCTGAAGGCGGTGCCGGACGCCAACGTGTCCTGGACCGATAGCGCGATGCTAAAGCACAAGCACGCCGATGTCGGTGTGGCCGTGTCCATCGATGGCGGTCTGATCACGCCGATCATTCGTCGCGCCGAGGAAAAGACCTTGTCCGCCATCTCCAACGAGATGAAGGATCTCGCTAAGCGCGCTCGCAGCCGCAAGCTCAAGCCGGAAGAGTATCAGGGCGGCACGACCGCCGTGTCGAACCTCGGTATGTTCGGCATCAAAGAATTCTCCGCCGTCATCAACCCGCCTCATGCCACGATCCTCGCGGTCGGTGCGGGCGAGGAGCGGGCCGTGGTCAAGAACGGGGCGATCTCGGTCGCCAACGTGATGACGGTGACGCTCTCGACGGATCATCGGGCTGTGGACGGTGCGCTCGGAGCCGAATTGATTTCGGCGTTCAAGCAGTTCATCGAAAACCCGATGAGCATGTTGGTCTAACGACTTAGCTTCGGGAGGGAGACGCGCAGGCATGAAGACGATTCTATGCTACGGCGACTCCCTCACATGGGGCTATGATGCCGAGGGCCCCGGCCGCCATGCCTATGGTGATCGCTGGCCATCCGTCATCGCCCACCAATTGGGCGATGACGTCAGGATCATTCCCGAAGGGCTGAACGGCCGAACCACAGCGTATGACGACCATCTAGCGGCTGCGGATCGCAACGGCGCGCGAATTTTACCGACCATGCTCGCTTCCCATGAGCCGATCGACGTCGTGATTCTAGCGCTCGGCACTAATGATCTAAAGCGCCACACCGGCGGCGGAACGGCTTTTCAGGCTGCTGCCGGTATCCAGCGCCTCATCGCTGTGGTTCGTGAGTTCCGATCGACGATGGGCTTCGCTATCCCCGATGTGTTGATCGTCTCCCCACCAGCCTTGGTGCCAACGCAGGACCCGGACTTTCATCAGATGTTCGGCGGCGCGATCGAAGAGTCGAGGCAGCTCAAATCCGCCTATGCTCGCGTTGCGCAGCAGGAGCAATGCGCTCATCTGGCAGCCTCAGATCATTGCCTGGCCGCCCCCTTGGATGGCGTTCATCTCGACGCAGAAAACACCCGCACACTAGGCTTTGCCTTGGCATCAGCCTTGAAGTCCCGTTTCTAGAAATTGTCTCGCGCCACTTCGGGCGCGTCGTCCTTGTCTCAGAAGGAGCCGTCACGATGGCCGAGAGCTACGACATCCTCATTATCGGTGGTGGTCCGGGCGGCTACGTCGCAGCCATTCGTGCCGCGCAACTCGGCTTCAAGACGGCCGTTGTCGAGCGCGAGCATATGGGGGGAATCTGCCTGAACTGGGGTTGTATCCCGACCAAAGCGCTCCTACGCTCGGCCGAAATCTTCCACTATGCCGAGCATGGCTCGAACTACGGCCTGAAGATCGAAAAGCCGACCTTCGAAATGGATGCCGTGGTGAAGCGTTCGCGGGGCGTGTCCGCCCAATTGAACGGCGGCGTCGCGATGCTCATGAAGAAGAACAAGATCGATATCATCTGGGGTCAGGCCAAGATCTGCAAGGCCGGGAAGGGTGGTCCGGTCGAAGTCGAGGTCGGCGAGCCGACCAAACCGGCTGTCCAGCCGCAGAACCCGGTTCCGAAGGGCGTGCTCGGCCATGGGACGTACAAGGCCAAACATGTGATCATCGCGACCGGCGCGCGGCCCCGCGTGCTTCCGGGCATCGAGCCGGATGGCGACCGCATCTGGACCTATTTCGAGGCGATGAAGCCGGCTTCCATGCCGAAATCGCTGATCGTGATGGGATCGGGTGCGATCGGGATCGAGTTCGCGTCGTTCTACCGGACCATGGGAGCGGACGTGACGGTGGTCGAACTGCTTCCGCAGATCCTGCCCGTTGAAGACGCGGAGATCGCAGCGGTCGCGCGCAAGCAGTTCGAGAAGCAGGGTCTGAAGATTCTGTCAGATGCCAAGGTCGCGAAGGTCGCCAAGACCGGCGACGGCGTGGAAGTGACGGTCGAGCAGGGCGGCAAGAGCCAGGTGCTGAAGGCCGAGCGGCTGATTTCGGCCGTTGGTGTTCAGGGGAATACCGAAGGTCTGAACCTCGAAGCGATCGGCGTTGCCGTGGAGCGCGGCATCATCAAGATCGACGCGGTCGGCCGAACCAATATCGAAGGTGTTTACGCAATCGGCGACGTCGCGGGTGCGCCGATGCTGGCGCACAAGGCTGAGCATGAAGGCACGATCTGCGTCGAAGCGATTAAGGGGCTTCATGTCCATCCGATGAAGCGTGAGCAAATCCCCGGCTGCACCTACTGCCAGCCACAGGTCGCATCGGTGGGACTGACAGAAGCCAAAGCCAAGGAAAACGGCCGCGAGGTGAAAGTCGGTCGATTCCGGTTCATCGCCAATGGCAAGGCTATTGCTCTGGGCGAGCCGGAAGGCATGGTCAAAACCGTTTTCGATGCCAAGACTGGCGAGCTTCTCGGCGCGCACATGGTGGGCGCGGAAGTGACGGAACTGATCCAGGGCTTCGTGGTCGCCATGGGTCTGGAGACCACCGAAGAAGACCTGATGCATACGGTGTTCCCGCATCCTACGCTCTCGGAAATGATGCATGAGAGCGTTCTCGACGCTTATGGACGCGTCATCCACATGTGATCCGTCGCTCCGACGCCGTTTTGAAACTCCATCCCGCCTTGACCAGCCACAATTTCGCCCATCTACACTTTGGGCGAGCCAGATGGCCGCAGGCTTGGAAGGAGTTTCTGTATGAACGGCGTTGGAATCATCATGTCGATCATCCTCGGCGGTTTGGCGGGGTGGATCGCGGAAAAGATCATGAAGGCCAATGTCGGCCTTCTGACCAACATCATTCTGGGTATCGTGGGTGCCCTGTTCCTCAACTTCATCCTCGGCCTGCTCGGCGTCTACACCAATCCGAACTGGCTCACGCAGCTCATCGTCGCCATCGTCGGCGCCTGCATCCTGATCTTCCTCTGGCGCGCGATCCGCGGCCGAGCCTAAGGTCTCGTTGCGTCCGAAGGTGGCCTGTCTTAGATAAGGCTCATGGTCACCATTCTCGACACGCGCACAGTGGCTGAGGCGGCGCCTCGGCCACGACACCCCGAAAAGGCCCACCGTCCCGATACGGAGGTGCTGCCGAAGCCCGATTGGATTCGCGTCAAGGCGCCCGTTTCCCCCGGCTATTTCGAGACGCGCGAACTCGTCAAATCCAACAGACTCGTCACCGTCTGCGAGGAAGCGGGGTGCCCCAATATCGGTGGATGTTGGGAGAAGAAGCACGCCACCTTCATGATCATGGGCGGAATTTGCACGCGAGCGTGTTCCTTCTGCAACGTCGCTACCGGACTTCCGCACGCTCTCGACCCGGAGGAGCCGGCAAGTGTCGGACGCGCCGTGGCGAAAATGGGGCTCTCCCATGTTGTGATCACGTCGGTGGATCGCGACGATCTTCCCGATGGCGGCGCCGAGCATTTCGTGCAGACCATTCGCGCAATCCGCGCGGCGGCACCGGGCACGACAATCGAAATCCTGACTCCCGATTTTTTAAGAAAGCCGGGAGCGCTGGAGCGCGTGGTCGAGGCGAAGCCCGATGTCTTCAACCACAACCTCGAAACGGTGCCGCGCAATTATCTGACCGTACGTCCGGGCGCGCGTTATTTCCATTCGATCCGCCTGCTGCAGCGCGTCAAGGAGCTCGATCCGACGATCTTCACAAAATCGGGCATCATGGTTGGGTTGGGCGAAGAGCGGAACGAAATTCTTCAGCTGATGGATGATCTTCGGACGGCGGACGTCGATTTCATGACGATTGGCCAATATCTCCAGCCGACACGCAAGCACCATCCCGTGATCCGCTATGTCACGCCGGAGGAGTTCACCTCGTTCGAGACCGTTGGGAAAACGAAAGGCTTCCTTCTGGTGGCGTCCAGCCCTCTGACGCGGTCCTCTCACCATGCGGGTGAGGATTTCGAAAGGCTGAAGGCGGCGCGCTTGGCCAAGCAGGCCGCAGCTTAAATTTCATGCCTAAGTTCGAAAACAGCCAGATCGTCCGGCATACGCCTCGCCAGATGTTCGACCTCGTGTCGGATGTCGAGCGCTATCCCGAGTTTCTGCCGCTCTGCCAACGCCTTGTCGTGCGCTCCAGAAAAGAGCGTGATGAGAAGATGTTGCTGATCGCGGATATGACGGTTGCGTACAAGATGGTTCGCGAGACGTTTACGTCGCAGGTTCTGCTGAAGCCGGCGGAGCGTGAAATCGACGTGAAATATGTCGATGGGCCATTTCGGTATCTCGAAAACCGCTGGATGTTTCGAGACCATCCTGATGGCTGCGAGGTCGTCTTCTTCATCGATTACGAGTTCAAGAGCCGCACGCTCGGACTCCTGATGGGTTCCATGTTCGATTTCGCCTTTCGGCGGTTTTCGTCGGCCTTCAAAGAACGCGCGGACGAGATTTACAAGTCGAACACTGCCGCGAGTGATCAACCCGCTTGATCGCGCTCGGTGCGGGAAAGTGCCTCGAGAAGAAGGTCGAGCGCGATGATGACAGCGCCGTCGCGCACTCGGTCACGTCCTAGATCACCGAACTGCTCGACGTGATGACGGGTTCGAGCGCGCGTCGAGACCGCGAAATGCACAAGCCCAACGGGTTTGTTCGGAGAGCCACCGCCTGGCCCCGCAATCCCTGTGATGGCGACGGCCAGATCAGCGCTTGAGGCAGACAGCGCGCCTTCGGCCATCGTCCGAGCCACCACCTCCGACACCGCGCCATAGCGTTCGAGATCCAGCGCCGATACGCCAAGAAGCTTTTGCTTCGCGAGATTGGAATAGGTGACGAACCCCCAGCCGAAAGCTTCAGACGATCCCGGGATCGACGTGAGAGCCGACGCCACGAGGCCGCCGGTGCATGACTCGGCTGCAGTCACAGTCCATGACCGGGCTCTGGCCAGTTCGATGACGGCAACGGCGCGGTGGCGAACGGCGTCGTCGATCATGACCGTTCCTCTGCCTCGCCGTAAACGACGCTGGCTGTCGCGATCGCCGCGATGCCTTCGCGCCGGCCGATGAAGCCCAGCATCTCGTTCGTCGTTGCCTTGATCGAAACGCGCTCATTATCCAATCCGGTGACCTCCGAAATGCAGGCGACCATGGCGGCGCGATGCGGACCGACCTTTGGGGCTTCCGCGATCAAGGTGATATCGACGTTGCAGACACGGCCGCCCTTGGCGCGGACGATCTCGACCGCGCGCTGGAGGAACAGCGTCGAAGCAACGCCTTTCCATTGGGGATCGCTCGGCGGGAAATGGGTGCCGATGTCGCCCGCTCCGCAGGTCGCAAGCAGCGCATCCGTCAAGGCATGCAAACCGACATCCGCATCGGAATGTCCCAGAAGCGACTGATCGTGCGGAATACGGACGCCGCAGAGGATGACGTGATCGCCTTCGACGAGTTGATGCACGTCGTAGCCATTGCCGGTGCGGACATCGATCATGCCGGAAGTTCCTTTAAGCTTGTTGTCGGCCGCGACGATGTCTCCCGCCAGGGTCAGTTTCACATTTCCGATCTCGCCGGGCACCAGCGCCACGGGATGGCCCAGCCATTCGAACAGCGAGGCATCGTCGGTGAAGGAAAGAGCCGTCTGCTGAACCGCCGCCTCATGCGCGCCCAGGATCAGGCCGAAGGGAAAGCCCTGCGGCGTCTGCGCGGCGAAAAGCTCGCGCCGATCGACCGTGTTGGCAATCAGGCCGCGATCGCCCATCCGCTTGATCGTATCAGTGACCGGAACCGAGGGGATCGCCCCGCCTCGTTCCGTGACGGCATCCAGAACGGAGGCGATCACGCGCTCGGATACGAAAGGGCGCACCCCATCATGTATCAGAGCGACGTGCGGCGCTGCCTCGCGTAGAGCTTCCAAGCCCTTCAACACGGAGGCTTGGCGTGTGACGCTGCCTTCTACGAGACGGACCCGATCCCCGTAAGACGCAAGGCAATCCCGAGCCCGATCCACATCGTCCGGGTGGATCAGAACCACGATGTGCTGGAACATCGGGAATCGTAGGAAGGCTTCCACGGTCCATTGCAGGACCGGCCGGCCGCCGATCCGCCGATATTGCTTGGGGCCCTCGGCCGACTGTCCGGCTCGCTCACCCCTGCCAGCGGCCACGATCACCACGGCCGTCTTGCTCTGATCCATCAAAGACCCCCTACCTCGTAAGGGGATTATCGCAAGAAGGACAAGTTGCAAGGGGGGTGCGCTCCGCGCATACGTGCAGCGCAACATTATATGTGCATGTCAACGTAGGTGTGCTTGTCTTTTAAGCATGCCCGGATATGGTACAGAAACAATGATGGAAAACGCGCCAAACGTTGCGGCTGCCGCTTATGACAGCGATACCGCTCATTCTCACCTCCTCGCGCGCCTTTCCGGCGGGGCGGATGCGTTCACGCGTGTCGTTCTAGCGCCTTTGTCCGGCATCACGGACATGCCGTTCCGCCGTCTCGTTCGATCGTTCGGGTTGAAGCTGGCCTTCTCCGAAATGATCGCGAGCGGGGAACTGATCAAAGGGCACGAAGATAGCCGTCTGCGCATGGCCCCGGATGGTGAAGGGTGCCATGCCATCCAACTGGCGGGGCGTGAGGCCAATGCCATGCGTCTGGCTGCACAACTTGCAGCCGCAGAGGGTGCCGAACTGATCGACATCAATATGGGATGTCCGGCCAAAAAGGTGGTCGGCGGTGCGTCAGGCTCGGCCCTGATGCGCGATCTCGACCATGCTCTTCGCCTGATCGAGGCGACGTTGGAAGGGGCAGGGCGGGTGCCGGTCAGTCTGAAGATGCGTCTGGGATGGGATCGGCAATCTCTGAACGCGCCGGAACTCGCCATGCGCGCTCAAATGGCGGGTGTTGCGTGGGTAACGGTTCATGGGCGGACGCGGGATCAGTTCTACGAGGGCCGAGCCGACTGGTCCGCTATTGCCGAGGTGAAAGAGGCTGTGACGATTCCCGTCATCGCTAATGGCGATCTCGTCAGCCGTAGGGATCATCCCATCATGCTGGCGCAGAGCGGAGCGGATGCCGTCATGATCGGACGCGGTGTCTGCGGACGCCCGTGGTTCCCCGCCTATCTAGCTGGTTGTGCGCCGGCCGACTTGGCGAGCCATGGCTTGGCTGATCTTATCTGCAGCCACTACGAAGCGATGCTTTCGCATTACGGCTCGGCGGCGGGGCTACGCCATGCCCGAAAGCATCTGGGCTGGTATCTGGATCGCATCGGAACCTTCGATACGCAAAAGGCCCTACTACTGCGCGAGACCGAACCCTCTCGTGTGCTGAGCGGACTGCAACATTTATTGGCCGGCCTCACGATCGGCGATGCCGATCCTGATCTTCGTACCCTGCGGAAAGCGGCGTGACCATGACCACCAACGCGAGTGCGTCGTTCTCCTCCAACGAGATGGGCATTCTGAACGCCCTGCCGCATCCTGTGTTCGTGCTGGGACCGACGAATGAATTCGTCTTCGTCAATTCAGACGCCGAACAGTTCTTCTCGGCCAGTTCGGCGAGTCTGGCCAAGCGCGATCTCGGACACTTCATCCCGCACGACAGCCCGATTTTCGGATTGATCGATCAGGTCCGCGAGCACGATTCCCGCATCAGCGAATACCGTGTGGACGTTTCCTCGCCTCGCCTGGGCGGCGAGCGGCTGGTGGATGTCTATGTTTCGAGCCTTGGCGAGAAGCCAGGGCATGTCGTGGTGATGATCCAACTGCGATCGATCGCCGACAAGATGGACAGACAACTGACACATCGCTCGGCCGCGCGGACCGTGACGGGGCTTGCGGCCATGCTGGCGCACGAGATTCGCAATCCCTTGTCAGGCATCAAGGGAGCAGCGCAGCTTCTCGAATCCTCCGCCAATGATGACGATCGCGTTCTGACGCGTCTGATCCAAGAAGAAAGCGACCGGATCGTCAAACTTGTGGATCGGATGGAGGTCTTCTCGGATCAAAGGCCGATCGAGCGGTCGGCGGTCAACATCCATTCGGTGTTGGAACACGTCAAAACGCTGGCCAAAAGCGGGTTCGCACGCGGCATTCGCATCCAAGAGACCTACGATCCGTCGCTGCCTCCGGTTTACGCCAATCGCGACCAGCTGATTCAGGTTTTCATCAACCTACTGAAAAATGCCAGCGAAGCGGTGGCGGGCCGAGAAGGGGGCGAGATCAAGCTGTCCACCGCGTTCCGGCCAGGCGTGCGTCTCTCGGTGCCGGGCACGAAGTCGCGGGTGACCCTGCCGCTGGAATTCATCGTGGAAGACAATGGCGTCGGCGTGCCCGACGATATTCGCGAGCATATTTTCGATCCGTTCGTGACGACCAAACCAAGCGGAACGGGCCTCGGGCTCGCACTGGTGGCCAAGATCGTCGGCGATCATGGCGGCGTTATCGAATGCGAATCCCATACGGGGCATACGAGCTTTCGAATTTTGATGCCTGCCTGGATCGACTCGAACATCACTGACAGCTCATCAAACCGGACCACGGGAAGACGGACGCGATAATGGCCACCTCGCAAATTCTCGTTGCGGATGACGATGCCGCAATCCGAACCGTGATCTCTCAAGCCTTGATGCGTGCCGGGTTCGAGGTCCGCGTCACCTCGAACATCGCGACCCTCTGGCGCTGGGTCAGCGCCGGCGACGGCGATCTCGTGATCACCGACGTTCTCATGCCGGACGGTAGCGTCTTCGATGCTCTTCCGAAGATGAAGAACACGCGGCCGGACCTGCCAGTCATCGTCATGAGTGCGCAGAACACGTTCATGACCGCCATCAAGGCCTCGGAGAAGGGGGCCTACGATTACATTCCCAAACCCTTCGATCTGACGGAACTGATCTCGATCGTTCGACGTGCCTTGGCTGAGCCGAAGAACCCGGCCCGAATGGCGAACCCGGACGACAATGGCGAAACCATCCCGCTCGTCGGCCGCTCGCCCGCCATGCAGGAAATCTACCGTGCGCTCGCTCGCATGATGCAGACGGATCTGACTGTGACGATCACGGGCGAATCCGGCACCGGCAAGGAGCTGGTGGCGCGCGCGCTTCACGACTACGGACGCCGCCGGAAAGGCCCGTTTGTCGCCATCAACATGGCGGCCATCCCGCGCGACCTCATCGAGTCCGAGCTCTTCGGCCACGAGAAGGGCGCGTTCACCGGCGCCCAGACCCGCACCAGCGGCCGCTTCGAGCAGGCGGAAGGCGGCACGCTGTTTCTGGACGAAATTGGCGACATGCCGATGGAGGCGCAGACGCGGCTTCTGCGCGTCCTCCAACAGGGCGAATATACCGTGGTGGGCGGGCGCACGCCGATCGCGACCGATGTTCGGATCGTCGCCGCTACCAACAAGGATTTGAGGCAGCTCATCCAACGCGGCCTGTTTCGCGAAGATCTGTTCTATCGCCTCAATGTGGTTCCGCTTCGCCTACCGCCGCTGCGCGAGCGGATCGAGGATCTCAGCGATCTGGCCAACCATTTCTTTGCCATGGTGCAGAAGGAAGGGCTGGCTCGAAAGACGCTGACCTCCGGCGCGCTCGATGTGATGCGGCGCTATTCCTGGCCGGGCAATGTGCGCGAGCTGGAAAACCTCGTCCGCCGTCTTTGCGCGCTTTATCCGCAGGACGAAATCACGGCCGAACTGATCGAGCATGAGCTTTCGAACGATCACGCCAAGTCGCTCGGCGGCGACGCGGATGCCAGCAAACCCATCGACCTGTCGGCGTCGGTCGAAAAATACTTGGCCGACTATTTCTCATCCTATGGCAACGATCTCCCGCCGCCAGGGCTTCACGGGCGGATCTTGCGGGAGGTCGAGTATCCCTTGATTGCGGCCGCGCTCGCTGCGACAAGGGGCAATCAGGTCAAGGCGGCGGACCTCCTCGGCGTCAATCGAAACACGCTGCGGAAGAAGATCCGCGACCTCGACATCTCGATCGTTCGATCCATTCGTTAAAATTCCATCGAAATTTCGTTGCATTTCGGCCACAATATGTTGCAACTCCGTCACTTCCGTTTAAGGTGGTGGCATGATGGCGGCATATCCGATCCCCAATGACGTGGAGTTGCCGGCGCTGGGCGAGCGTCGGCGCTTCATGCTGATCCCCGGCATCCTGGCCGTAGCCGGCGCGCTGATCACCGGCGCGATCTCGTTCGTTGTCCTGATGGGGCTGACATCGATCGCGCCGACGGACACGGTGGTCCGTATCGCCTCGCTCGTGAACGGCCTCTTCGTGCTGCTTCTGTGCGGGTTGATCGGGCGGGAGGTCCTGCGCATGACGCGGGCCCGGCGCACAGGAAAAGCCGCCTCGCGCCTCCATGTGCGCATCGTCATCCTGTTTTCGATCGTCGCGGCGATCCCTGCGCTGCTCGTTGCGATCGTCGCGGGCATTACGTTGGATCTCGGTCTCGACCGCTGGTTCGAGATTCGAACCCGCACCATCGTTGAGTCCTCCACCAGCGTGGCGCGAGCCTATGTCAACGAGAACGCCCGCAATCTGCAGGGCTCGACGCTCTCGATGGCCTATGATCTCGGCGCTCAGCGACAACTCTTCGATCTCGATCGCAGGGGATTTGCCGATCTCATGACCGAGCAGGCACGAGGGCGCTCGCTTCTCGGCGCTCAGCTTCTCCATGCCGACGGAACGCCGTTCCTGAGAGCCGACATTCCCGTCGAGCGGCCGCTGCCGGTGCCACCGACCGACGCGCTGGAACAGGCGGCGCAAGGCAGCCTCGTTTTCATTCCTCCTGGCGTCACGAACCTCGTTGGCGCGGTGACGCGGCTGCGCGGCTTCGGGGACGTCTTCCTTTATACGGTTCGCGTGGTGGACCCGGACGTGATCGCCGCTCTGCGTCTCATGGAAGAGCGCACCGCCGAATATTCCGGCCTGGAGAAAAATCGCTTCAACCTGCAGATCGCCTTCGCGCTGCTGTATCTCGGCATCACGCTGATCGTCTTGTTATCGGCCATTTGGACCGGCATCGGCGTCGCGGATCGCCTCGTGCGCCCGATCCGATTGTTGATCGGCGCGGCGGACGAGGTCAGCGAAGGCAATCTCGAGGTTTCGGTGCCGGTTCGAACCTCGGACGGCGATGTCGGCTCGCTGTCGAACACGTTCAACAATATGATCCGCCAGCTTCGAAGCCAGCGGAGCGAACTGCTCAGCGCCAAGGATGTGATCGACGAGCGCCGTCGGTTCACGGAAGCCGTTCTGTCCGGCGTCACGGCCGGCGTTCTGGGGGTGGACGCGGATGGATCGATCAGCATGTTGAACCCGTCCGCCGAGCGCATCCTCGCTACGTCTTCGGCCGAGGCGGTCGGGACGTCTCTGGCGGCTCGCTTTCCGATGATCCATGCGGTCTACGAAGCGGCCAAGCATTCGCGCCATCGCGAGCACCAAGAGCAGGTGACGCTTCGCGCCAAGGATCGCGAGCGTGTCCTGACCATCCGCGTTACGTCGGAGGAGAGCGGCGAGGGAAGTCAGCGCAGCGTCGTGACCCTGGATGACATCACCGATCTCGTGGATGCTCAGCGCTCGTCGGCTTGGGCCGATGTGGCGCGCCGGATCGCGCACGAGATCAAGAACCCGCTGACGCCGATTCAGCTCTCGGCCGAGCGCATTCGACGGCGCTACGGAAAGACGATCGAAGGCGATCGCGAAGTGTTCGATCGTTGCATCGACACGATCATCCGTCAGGTGTCCGATATCGGGCGCATGGTGGATGAATTCTCGACCTTCGCTCGGATGCCCAAGCCCAAGCTGGAGGACAAGGATCTGCGCGAGGCGTTGCGCGAAGCCGTGTTCATGCGTGAAATGGGCGAGCACGGGATCGTCTTCGAGAACCGTTTTGGCGATCAGCCGCTCCTAGGTTCCTTCGATGTGCGCCTTCTCTCGCAGGCCTTCGGCAATCTCGTGAAGAATGCGGTCGAAGCCATGGAGACTCTGGAGAACCATCGAGGCCGGATCGAAATTCGCGCAACGCCGGGCGGCGAGATGCATGTGATCGAGATCGAGGACAACGGGAAAGGTTTCCCGCAAGAGAATCGAGAACGGCTTTTGGAGCCCTATATGACGACGCGAGAAAAGGGCACCGGCCTCGGCCTCGCGATCGTTCGAAAGATCATCGAGGAGCACGGCGGTACGATCGAGCTGGATGACCTGCCGGACGACCGGCAGGGCGCCTTGGTTCGCATCCGCCTTCCGGCTTCCTCCCATACACCAAACAATGGCCAGGACACGCGATCTGGCCTCCCATCCAATCAGACGAATGGTGAACACTGATGGCATCGGACATCCTGGTCGTTGATGACGAAGCCGATATCCGCGAACTCGTCGCCGGTATTCTGGAAGACGAAGGGCACGAGACGCGCACGGCTAGCAATTCCGACATGGCGCTCCAAGCCATCGCCGACCGTGCCCCGCGTCTCATCTTCCTCGATATCTGGCTTCAGGGCAGCCGGCTCGACGGGCTCGACATGCTGGATGCGATCAAAGCTCAGCATCCCGAGATTCCGGTCGTGATGATTTCGGGCCATGGCAATATTGAAACCGCCGTGTCCGCTATTCGTCGGGGCGCCTACGACTATATCGAAAAGCCGTTCAAAGCAGACCGTCTGGTTCTCGTGGCTGAACGGGCGCTCGAAACGTCGAAGCTGAAGCGGGAAATTCTGGAGCTGCGGCGTCGCTCGTCCGACTCGGCGGAACTGATCGGCAAGTCGCAACCCATGAACCAGTTGCGTCAGACCATCGACCGCGTCGCCCCGACCAACAGCCGCGTCATGATTCTGGGGTCCTCCGGTTCCGGCAAGGAGATGGTGGCGCGCGCCATTCACGCTGCCAGCAGCCGGGCCAAAGGTCCCTTCGTGGTTCTGAACGCGGCGGCGATCACGCCCGAGCGGATGGAAATCGAGCTGTTCGGCACGGACACACCGCCGGGTGTCGAGCGCAAGATCGGGGCGCTGGAGGAGGCGCATAACGGCGTTCTCTACCTGGACGAGATCGGCGATATGCCGCGCGAGACGCAGAACAAGATTCTGCGGGTTCTGACCGACCAGACATTCGAGCGCGTCGGCGGCACCAAGAAGGTGAAGGTCGATGTGCGCATTATCTCATCGACCGCCCAGAACCTCGAGTCGTTGATCGCCGAAGGTTCGTTCCGCGAAGACCTGTTTCATCGTCTCGCCGTCGTGCCGATCATGGTACCGCCGCTGGCGGAGCGGCGCGCCGACATTCCGATGCTGATCGAAGCCTTCATGAAGCAGATCGGTGAGCAGACCGGCATCAAGCCGAAGGCTCTGAGCCCGGAGGCGCTGGCCGTGCTCCAGTCGAGCGACTGGCCCGGCAATATCCGCCAGCTGCGCAACAATATCGAACGGCTGATGATCCTGTCGCGCCAGGACGACTCGGATCATATCTCCGCCGATATGCTGCCGCGCGAGGTCAGCGACATGCTGCCGCGAACCCCCAGTCAGTCGGATGGACGCATCCTCGCGCTTCCTCTGCGCGACGCCCGCGAAGTCTTCGAGAAGGAATATCTCGTCGCCCAGATCAATCGCTTCGGGGGCAATATCTCACGCACGGCGGAGTTCGTGGGCATGGAACGCTCGGCTCTCCATCGCAAGCTGAAGTCCCTCGGGATCTGAACCAAGGGTCATCCACACCGTGCGGATCGTTATTTGCGGGGCAGGGCAGGTCGGATACGGCATAGCCGAGCGCTTGGCCGCCGAGCAGAACGACGTGTCGGTCATCGACACGTCGCCCACCCTGGTGAACGCTTTGCGTGAGCGGATCGACGCGCGCGGCATTGTCGGGCACGGCGCTTACCCGGACGTCTTGGCCGAAGCCGGGGCGGCGGAAGCCGATATGCTGATCGCCGTGACGCTGCATGACGAAGTGAACATGATCGCCTGCCAGGTGGCGCATTCGATCTTCAACGTGCCGCTCAAGATCGCCCGTATCCGATCCCAGTCTTACCTCCAGCCGCATTGGCAGACGCTGTTTGCGACCGACCAGCTGCCGATCGACGTCGTCATCTCACCGGAGATCGAAGTCGCCGAGATGGTGATGCGCCGCATCGCCCTTCCCGGCGCGCTCGATTCCGTGCGCTTTGCCAGCGGCACGGTCGCGCTCCTCGCGATCGAATGCCGGGAGGAGTGCCCAATCCTCAACATGCCGCTCGGCCAGCTTTCGGCGCTCTTTCCCGATCTCGGCGCCACCGTGGTCGGCATCTTTCGCGACGGCGATCTCTTCATTCCGAACTCGGCCGACCAGCTCTATGCCAATGATCTCGCTTATGTCGTGGTCGAACAGGCGAATGTGGCAAGAACCCTCGTGTTGTTCGGGCATGAAGAGCCGGAGGCCGGCCGTATCGTCATCGCGGGAGGGGGCAATGTCGGGCTTGCGCTCACGCGCGCCATGGAACGCCAGAAGACGTCCAAACGGCTGCGGGTGATCGAAGCCGACGCCATGCGCGCGCATCGACTGGCCGACGAACTCAAACGCGTCACGGTCCTCCACGGAAGCGCTCTCGATCCGGCCATCCTGCAGGAAGCCGACATTTCCGATGCGGACCTGATGGTGGCCCTCACCAACGACGATCAGGTGAATATCTTGGCGAGCGCGCTCGCCAAGCGTCTCGGTGCCAAGTCCAACCTCGTTCTTCTAAACGGGCGCACCTATCACGAATTGTCCCGCAGCTTCGGCGTGGATGCCGTCATCGACCCGAAATCGGTCACCATTTCCCGCGTTCTCCAGCATGTGCGTCGCGGGCGTATTCGTGCCGTTCATTCCGTCCAGAATGGCGTGGCGGAGGTGATCGAAGTGGAAGCGCTCGATACCTCACCTCTGGTCGGGCGACCGCTCTACGAACTGCAACTTCCCGATGGACTGCGTATCGGCGCGGTGTCGCGCAACGGGATTTTCATCAGACCGAACGCCCAAACGAGAATTCAGGCGAAGGACCATGTCGTCATCTTCGTCAAATCCACCGCCGTTCGACAGGTGGAGCAGTTTTTCCGAGTCAGCCTCGAGTTTTTTTAGTGGGCTATCTCGTTTCACAGCTGCTTTCCCGACGCGGAGTCCTGTCATGTGCTTGAAACGAATCAGGTGAATGTTCGACAGTGACTGACCGCGTAGCAGCAATCGCGTTCGTCAAACGATAACAAGCACGTTCCGGTGCGCCAAAGCATCGGACAAGCCAAGAAGAGCGATCAACCTCATGGCAGAACGTCTCCCGAACTTGCAGGACCTTTTCCTCAATACGGTTCGCAAACAAAAGATTTCTCTCACCATCTTCC
Organism: Aureimonas sp. D3; assembly: GCF_001463805.1. NCBI lineage: Bacteria > Pseudomonadati > Pseudomonadota > Alphaproteobacteria > Hyphomicrobiales > Aurantimonadaceae > Aureimonas > Aureimonas sp. D3. Next base: position 66,990 of record NZ_BBWM01000035.1, read on the forward strand.
TCGTGAACGGCGTCAAGCTCACGGGTGTCGTGACCTCGTTCGATAATTTCTGCGTCCTTCTCCGGCGGGATGGGCACTCGCAACTTGTCTATAAGCACGCCATATCTACGATCATGCCATCGCAGCCAGTGAACATGAACGATGGCAACGAAGACGGCGGGAAGATCTGATTGACTGAATTCGACAAAGCGGCGGGCGCCAAGGCGCCGATCGAACACAAGCAGGTGGCAACCAGGGCAGGGGTGTTCGTACCCGTGCTCAAGGAGCGGGGCAGGCCTGAGGAAGGCGCCGACATCATCCGCCGGTCGGACGAGGATCGTCTGATCGAAGCGGAAGGTTTGGCGGCAGCCATCGATCTGGAGATCGTCGCGCGCGGGATCATTCCCGTCGCGAAGGCTCAGCCGGCGACCTTGATCGGTTCAGGCAAGGTCGAGGAGTTGAAGGGGCTCGTCGCTGCCGAAGAGATCGGTCTGGTGATCGTCGATCATCCGTTGACCCCGGTTCAGCAGCGCAATCTCGAGAAGGAACTAAATGCCAAGGTTCTTGACCGCACGGGCCTAATCCTTGAAATTTTCGGCCGGCGCGCGCGCACGAAGGAAGGGCGGCTTCAGGTCGAACTCGCCCATCTGAACTACCAGCGTGGGCGGCTCGTTCGAAGCTGGACGCACTTGGAGCGTCAGCGCGGCGGCGCAGGCTTTCTTGGTGGTCCGGGCGAAACCCAGATCGAGGCCGATCGTCGGCAGCTTCAGGACAAGATCAAGAAGCTCGAGAAGGAATTGGAGCAGGTTCGTAAAACGCGGACCCTGCACCGTGCCAAGCGCAAGAAGACACCGCATCCGGTCATCGCACTTGTGGGCTACACGAATGCGGGCAAATCGACCTTGTTCAATAAGGTCACGGGTGCAGACGTTCTAGCCAAGGACTTGCTCTTCGCCACATTGGACCCGACGCTTCGTCGCATCACGCTTCCGCATGGAACGGAAGTCATCATGTCCGACACGGTGGGTTTCATTTCCGACCTGCCGACGCATCTCGTGGCAGCCTTTCGAGCGACCTTGGAAGAGGTGATCGAAGCGGACATCATCCTCCATATTCGCGACATGTCGGACCCCGACAGTTTGGCCCAGTCAGGTGACGTCAAGAAGATCCTGAAGGATCTCGATGTTGATACCGACGACCCCGATCATGTGATCGAAGTCTGGAACAAGATCGACCGGCTGGACGAGTCGGGTCGCGTTCACCTGACGCAGACAGCAACGTCGCATTCACAAGGCCCGTCGATCCATATGGTGTCGGCGCTGTCGGGCGAGGGCGTGGAGCAGCTCCTGTCGGAGATCGAGCATCGTATCGCCGGCAAGGCCGAAGTGCTGGAACTCGACGTTCCCTCGGACAGCATGAATGTGCTGCCCTGGGTCTACGAAAACTCCATCGTTCGCGAGCGCGAGGATTTGGAGGACGGCGGCGTTCATCTCGTTCTTGACCTGACGCGGCAAGCCCGTTCCGACCTTCATCGATTGGGATCGCGCTATCCCAACATTCGGATCGACTGAAGCTATCGCGCTTTCTCAGCGTCGGGATCGAGTTTTGGAAGGTCGATCCCGACGAATCTTCCACTTACGACATGGCTACGAAGAGTGTGTTTCAGCCTTCGCGGCCACCCAATGCGCCTCCAGTTCATCAAGCGACATGTCGCTAAGGCTCATCCTACGGCTCGCCGCAGCCCGTTCCATGGCTCGAAATCTCGACCGGAACTTCGACACCGTACCACGCAGAGCTGCGTCGGGATCGATGTCATAGCGTCGGCCCAGATTGACGAGCGTGAACAGAAGATCGCCCAGTTCGTCGCGCTTCTCTTCCAGATTGGCTGCCGCTTCAAACTCAGCCGTCTCCTCGCGGAGCTTCGCGATGATCGGCTCCGGCGTGGTCCAGTCGAACCCGACGGTGGCAGCTTTTTCCTGGATCTTTCTCGCCAAGGTCAGTGATGGCAGTGCGCCGGGGATACTCGATAAAAGACCGGCGCCGATCTCATCGGTTCCCGACCAATCCTGTGATGTGGCTTCTGTGTCGGCCCTGGTGTCGCGACGGCGCATGCGAGCCTCGGCGCGCTCCTGCTTCTCCTCGGCCTTGATCCGCTCCCATTGCCCTTTGGCCGAGCGCGCGTTGCGCGCCGAGGCATCGCCGAAGACGTGAGGATGCCGGCGGATCATCTTGCGGGTGATCCCATCCACCACATCCTCGTAGGAGAAGAGACCAGCCTCATCCGCCAATTGGCTGTAGTAGATGACCTGAAGCAGGAGGTCGCCCAGTTCTTCCTTCAAGTCGTCGGGATCGCGCCGCTCGATCGCATCGACCACCTCATAGGTCTCTTCGATCGTGTAAGGAATAATCGAGTCGAAGCTCTGCTCAATGTCCCAGGGGCATCCGGTTTCCGGATGCCTCAGAGCCTTCATGATCTCAACGAGACGCGTCGTGTCGCGTGACGGCTGCATTCCCCAACTCCTTGACACATTCGGATCGGGTGGTGAACTCCAGCACATTCCAGGTCAAGGGCAACCATGCACCAAGCCGGGCTGATAGCCCATGGATATGTTCTCATAATATGGATTATGGAACCATTTAAGACTTGCTCGCTGCTCGGACGGATGGGTTTCAAGGGCCCATCAATCCAAGGCGAATTCGAGCCGCATCCCGTCGTAAGCCGGCTTCACATGCGACGGCAGGTTGCGCACAAGCGTCTGATAATCGAGCGGCGTATGCATATGGGTCAGCAGCGCCGTATCGACTTCAAGGCGCCGAACCCACTCCAGGGCTTGATCGAGCGATAGATGGCTGGGGTGCCGTTTGTATTGCAACGCGTCGATCACCAGCAGCGTCGAGCCTTCGATCGCATGGCAGGCGCTCGTGGGGAAATGGCTGACATCGCTGCAATAGGATATCGGACCGATCCGAAACCCGAGCGACGTGATCGAACCATGCTCCTGGTCGAACGGCAGAAATTCGATCGAGCCACCGGGACCTTCCACCGAGAAAGCTTCCAGTGCGGTGATGGTTCGATGCTGAACGATGGGCGGATAAGCGCTCCCGTCCGGGGTTCGGAAGCAATAGCCAAAGGCTTCGTTCAGCCGAACGAAGGTCGCCTCGTCAGCGTAAAGATCGATCGGGCGCCCCGTATCGAGGAAAAAACCTCGTATATCGTCGATACCATGAAAATGGTCGGCGTGAGGATGCGTGACGAGCACCGCGTCGAGGCGTTGGACCTTTTCTCGGAGCATCTGCTCGCGAAAATCCGGGCCGCAATCGATCACCACGACCGTGCGCCCATTGGGAGCGATCCGCTCGATCATGGCTGCGCAACGGGTCCGCCGGTTCCTCGGCTCGCTCGGATCGCACGCGCCCCAATCCCCGGTGATGCGCGGTGTCCCCGGCGAACTGCCGCATCCCAGGATGGTGAGGCGCAGGAGGTCCGACATGAGGCCTCCTAGGACCGGAGGTCCGGCGCGCGGCTGAACAAGCGAAAGAAGTTATCCGTCGTCTGCTTCGCCATGTCGTCCACCGATACGCCTCTCACATCAGCCAGTTTGCGGGCGGTGTGAGCGACATAAGCCGGCTCATTGCGCTGACCGCGGTGCGGCGGGGGCGCGAGATATGGCGCATCCGTCTCGACCAAAAGGCGATCCAACGGAACATCTGCCGCAATGGCTCGAATTTCGTCCGACTTGTTGAAAGTCAGGATACCGGAAAACGAGACATATCCTCCGAGGTTCACGCCGACTTCCGCCAGACGGCGCGTGGACGAGAAGCAATGGAGGACGAAGGGAAACGCTCCGATCGCGCTCTGCTCTGAAAGGATCGTTTCCATATCGGCATCGGCGTCTCGCGCGTGGATCACGAGCGGCAAACCAGTCTCGCGTGCGGCTTCGATATGTCGGATGAAAACCCGCTTCTGAACTTCAGGAGGCGCGCGATCGTAGAAATAGTCGAGACCCGCCTCGCCTATGGCCACGATCTTGGGATGCTGACTCAGACGAACAATGTCCTGCGTCGGAACATCGGGCTCGCTCCCCGCATTGAGCGGGTGTGTGCCAACGGACGCGAACACATTGGAATAGCGCTCGGCGATGGCAAGGATTGACGGAAGCTTGGAGATATAAGTCGAGATCGTCACCATCAGCCCAACCCCTTGCGCGCCAGCTCGCGCAACGATGTCATCACGCTCGGGCTCGAACTCGGGGAAATCCAGATGGCAGTGACTATCGACCAGAAAGGGAAGCGACATCAGGCCATGCCCGCTTCCGCCTCGACGAACCGAGGGAAAACGCCGACGGGGGCCGGCAAGGCCAGCCCAGCTTGCAAGGTCGTCCCGTGATCCAGCACTTCGAAACCGCGCTCCTGCGCGTCGACCGCGAGAAGGTCGAGAAGCTTGGAACAGGAGTCCGGCATCACGGGCTGCAGAAGAATGGCGACGCGACGCACCACTTCGGCCGTCACATAAAGAACGGTTCCCATGCGGGCAGGATCGGTCTTGCGCAGGACCCACGGCTCTTGCGCGGCGAAATAGCGGTTGGTTTCCGAAACAGTCGCGACGATCGTCGCCAGCATCGTATGCAGTTCCTGCCGATCCACCGCCGCGCGGCATTGCTGAAGCAGTTGACCGCTTTGATTGAGGATGGCGTGATCGGCTTCCGTGAACGAGCCAGGCTCGGGCACCCTACCCTCGCAATTCTTGGCAATCATCGACAACGAGCGTTGAGCGAGATTTCCGAGATCGTTGGCGAGTTCGGAGTTCATCCGCCCGACAATCGCCTCGTGCGAATAATTGCCGTCCTGACCGAATGGAACCTCGCGCAGCAGGAAGTAGCGGAACGGGTCGAGGCCATAGACATCGACCAGAGCGATCGGATCGATGACGTTTCCGACCGACTTCGACATTTTCTCCCCGCGATTGAACAGGAAGCCGTGGACGAAAATCCGCTTCGGCAGTTCGATCCCTGCGGACATCAGGAAGGCCGGCCAGTAAACCGCATGGAAGCGGACGATATCCTTGCCGATCACATGGAGGTCGGCCGGCCAGAAGCGGCTCCGCTCTCCCTCGTCCGGATAGCCGGTCGCTGTGAGATAGTTGGTGAGCGCATCGACCCACACATACATCACATGCCGCTCGTCGCCCGGCACGGGAATGCCCCAATCGAACGTCGTCCGCGAAATCGAGAGATCGCGCAGGCCTGACTTCACGAAAGAGACGATCTCGTTGCGCCGCTCCACGGGAGCAATGAAATCTGGATGCGCGTCGTAATGCGCCAGCAGACGATCCCCGAAAGCGGACAAACGGAAGAAATAGCTTTCTTCCTCCACCCATTCGACCGGCGTTCCCTGAGGTCCGATGCGCGTGCCGCTCTCGGTCAGACGCGTTTCGTCTTCGGCGTAATAGGCTTCGTCGCGGACGGAATACCAACCCGCATAGGAACTCTTGTAGATGTCCCCCGCATCGACCATGCGGTTCCAGATCGCCTGACTGGCCTTGCGATGACGCGCTTCCGTCGTGCGAATGAAGTCGTCATTGGAGCTGCCGACACGGCGACCCATCTCCTGAAACTCGCCCGAATTGCGCGAGGCCAGTTCGATCGGTTCGATCCCCAGATTGCGGGCCGTCTGGAGCATCTTGATACCGTGCTCGTCCGTCCCCGTCAGAAACAGAACATCATAGCCGTCGAGCCGCTTGAACCTTGCGATCGTGTCCGTTGCAATCAGCTCGTAAGCATGTCCGATATGCGGACGTCCGTTCGGGTAAGAGATCGCGGTGGTCAGATAAAAGGTCTCAGCCATATCGATCGTCTTGCCTGCTGGAATCGGTCAAACTCAACGGGCAATAACCCATCCCGCCCCACCTCTCAACAAAACGGTGATGCGTCCTCAGCGGTTCGGCACGCGAACCTCTGCCAATTTCGAAGCGAACGTGATCAAAATTTGCTTGCGATCCAAATTGAAGGCTGCCGCCTCCAGCCAGCGCGCGGACTCGCTCTGCCAGAAGGCAGCCAGAGCCGTGGCCCGTCCGTTGTCGCCGGATTCCTGAGCCTGTCGGGCTTCGGCCGCAATGCGGTCGAACAGGCCGTTCCGCACGAGAGCCCACGCTTCTTCGCGCCCCTTCTGCGTCAGCGCGTCGGCAAGCGACTGAACATGGCGCCAATCGGGTCGAGCCGCGCCGTATAGCCGATCGATCTCGCCCGCGATCTCGAGGCCGCCCGATAAGACTTGATGAAAGGCGGTTCGAAGACTGCCACCGGAAAGCCGTGCGGCGGTTGCCAGCGACGAGGCATCTTCGCCCGTCAGCGTCTCGGAGAGGCCTCGCAGAACCGCATCTTCCGACAAAGGCGAGAAGCGAAGGGTTCTGGCTCGCGAACGAATGGTCGGCAGAAGTCGCCCCGGCACGTGATTGATGATCAGAAAGATCGACCGCTCCGGTGGTTCTTCCAAAATCTTGAGCAGCGCGTTGGCGGCATTTCGGTTCATGTCGTCCGCCGGGTCGACCAAAGCGATCCGCCAGCTATCGGCCGCCGTGCTGCGAAAAAAATGGTTGAGCCGACGGATTTCATCCACCGTGATTTGGGTGCGAAAGCCGTCGCCTTTGTCGTTCGAGGGTCGGCGGATATGGAGGAAATTGGGATGGCTACCCTGCCCGATCTGCCGCACGATCGGGTGGTTAGGGAGAAACTCGGGTTCACCTTCGAACCGACCCGATAGGACCTCCGGCCCGCCCAACAGGCGGCGGGCGAACGCGAGAGCCGTGGTCGCTTTTCCCACCCCTTCCGGCCCTTGAAACAACCAGGCATGATGCATGCGGCCGGATGCCAAGGCGGCTTCCAGTTCCTTCCACTCGGATTGCCGGCCTAGAAGCGTCATACGCTCGGCGGGCGTCGGCACATCGGCAATGTCGTCATGGCCGGGAACCGGAGCAAACGACATCAGGCTCGCCCGCCTGTGGTCGAGTCGCGCCGCTTGCAAGCTAGGCGCTCCAGGACGATGGCTCGGATTTCCGCTTCGATCGAGTTCATATCACGCGCCGCATCGACCACCATGCAGCGATGGGGTTCGCGAGCGGCGATCGCGAGAAACGCGGCGCGCCTTTGCTCGTGGAGTTCGATTCCCTCACTCTCGAACCGGTCCGCCTTCTCCTGCCCACGCCGCAAGGCAGCTCTTTCCAAGCCTTTCACAGCGGGGATGTCGAGAATCACCGTCAAGTCGGGAAGAACGCCGTCCAGCGTCGCAGCCTCGATCACGCTGAGTGTCGATGGCTCCAGTCCCGCCTTACTGCCCTGGTAAACGCGCGTGGAGTCATGAAATCGATCGCACAGTACTACCTCATGGCGAGACAGAGCGGGCAGGATGACGCCTTCGATATGGTCCCGACGCGCCGCTGCGAATAGGAGAGCTTCGGTCTCGACACCGAGTTCCTTCACTCTCCCCGACAGAATGATGTCGCGCAAGACATCGGCGGCCGGCGTTCCGCCCGGTTCGCGTGTCTGGCAAACGGACTCGCCTTGGGATCGAAGATAGGCCGCCAAGCGGGAGATCTGGGTCGTCTTGCCGCTTCCTTCGCCGCCCTCGAATGTCACGAAGAAACTCGGTTGCCGGCCAATCGCGTTGGAGGCCTCCATCATAGTCTGCGGACCCAACCGAACGCCAATTCCTTCACGGCGCTGGCAGCCCGCGCGCTGAAGGCGCCCTCTGCAACATCGCCGCCCACGAATACGCCCCGCTCCAGAACCTGCCGCCCTTGAATGAAAATCTTCAGGCTGCCGATCCTGGTCCCTTTCGCAAGCGGCGCTATGAGCGGGGCATCGTAGACGATTCGAGCCGTCACGAGATCGGTGCGCTTTCTCGGCACGTAGAGATCGACGCCGCTCTCCAGAACGGCGTTCACATACCCAGTCGCTCCGCCGAAGACCTGGGCCTGACCCAGCACCTGCCCGGCGGAAAACAAAGACCGACGCTCGAAATTTGTCGCCGTCCATTCGAAAAGACGTGCCGCCTCCTTGGTGCGGGCCGCATCACTTTCTAAACCCGACAAGACGACGATCGTTTTGCGACCGTCCTTCTCCGTCGCCGCGACGATGGAATATCCCTCGTCTTCGGCAAACCCCGTCGCCAGACCGGTCGCACCCATATTGAGGCGTAGAAGCGGATTTCGGTTGCGCTGTAGGATGCGGTTCCATTCGAATTCGGGTTGCGCATAGAGCTTGTAAGGCTCCGGATAGCTGATCTGAATGTTTCGAGCTAAAAGCGCCATGTCGCGGGCCGTCGTCTTTTGCCCCTCCTGCGGCAGACCTGTCGCATTGACGAAGTTCGAGTTCGAAAGCCCCAATTCGGCGGCCCGACGGTTCATATGCTGAGCGAAGGCCGCCTCCGAGCCGTCCATTCCCTCTGCCAGGATGATGGCGGCATCGTTCGCGCTTTGGATAACAAGACCTTTGACAAGCGCGTCGACCGGCACGCTCGATCGCACGGCGGCAAACATGGTGGCCGTGCGTGACGGTGCACCTCCGGTCCGCCAGGCATGATCGCTGACAGAATAAGCGTCAGTGGGATTGATCCGACCGCTCGCGAGGGCTGACAAAGCGACGTCGGCTGTCATGAGCTTGGCAAGGGACGCGGGCGCAAACGGCTCATCGGCGTTCTTCTCCAGAAGAATACCGCCCGTTTCCACATCCATGATCAGCGCGCCACGTGCCACCGTTTCCGTGAAGAACGGCGCGTCCTGGGTTTGCGCCTGAGCCGACGCGCCGAAGAGGCTCAATGCGAGGGATATGCCCATCCAGCGCGTCGGCAAGCATGAGTGAGAAAGCCTCAATGCCGAAACCCGCCTGCGAACGGCCACGAGTTGGCTCATGCACCGAACCAATACCCGGTCGATACGATCCGATCGACTAATGTCACTCGTCTCGCAGAGCGAAGGCATCCTCGAAGCCGGCGCTCCACAAGCGGCGAAGACCGATCTCGACATTCTGCCCTTCGGCCATGACCATCGTGAAGGACGATCCTTCGGCGCTTTTCTGTTCGACAATCTCGCCATATCCTGCTGCCGCATTCTCGAGCGTCAAGAGCTGCGAAATATCATCGACGCGGCCGATTTCGATACGGTTAGCAGCCGAGACCTTTGACGTCATATGCGAAATCGCGTCCAATGCCCGTGAGCCCGTAGCGGCGCCGGCGGCGTAGGACAAGGCGATCTTGGGCAGTGTAACACTCGGCGGCGTGCTCGAATCGTAGGTGTCGATCAGATCCTCGATCGACGACGGCTTAGGGGTCGAAACCCGAGCGCCAGCCTTGGGCGTGACGCGGACGGCAGGGCGCGCCAAGTTGCGTGTCGACGCGACAACGGGCGCTTCGGTTTTCTGAGGGCTGAAAGCCGCGGTCAGGAAGGACGGCCAGATCGACCTTTCGGTTTTCGACGCCACCATCACGCCCGACGAAAGACCTGCGTCCTCGGGCTTGACGGTTCCGGGATGGTAGGAGGCCATGAGATAGGGCGTATCGTCACCCTCGAGCGGCGCACGCCCGACATATTCGACCTTCACATCGGCAACGCCATCATGCTGGAAGCCGAGCAGTTGAGCGGCACGCGACGACACGTCCATTACGCGATCATGGACATAAGGACCGCGATCATTGACGCGGACCATGACGGACGCCCCGGTCTTTCGGTTCGTGACGCGGGCATAGGACGGCAGCGGGAAGGTCGGGTGAGCCGCCGACAAATGATACATGTCGTAGACTTCGCCATTGGCCGTCAGACGGCCATGGAAGTTGGCGCCGTACCAGGACGCCGTTCCCGACTTCGAATAGCCCGGCTCTTCCTTCGGGTAATACCACTTGCCCTTCACCATGTAGGGCTTGCCCGTCTGGTCGCGCCCACCACCCTTGCGAACGGTTTTCGACCGGGTGACGCGCGGGCTCGCTTTCACACCGAAGATGCTCGAACTGAAGATCGGAGCGTCGTCCTCGGGCGCCAGTTCCTCCTGCGTGGAATGCGTCGAAGAGGACGTCGACTGGCACCCGGACAGGCCGAGGCCGAAAATGCAAAGCGTCGAGACGAACAAGACCTGTCGGCCGCGTGACGTGGCTTCGGCTTTGACCATCAGATATCGTGTCCCCCGAAAGGATGCGCCGCGCCGCATCCAGTGTCGTCCTTCATTCCCTCGCGCTAAAAACTTACGAAGAATTTAAGAGCAGGATCAAGTTGTCGAAAATACCGAGGCGAAAATCGTAGCGTCTTTCCCCAGGCATGGGCCACTTATCCCCACTCTTCGTGAAGCGCGGAGCTGACGCAAAACCGGATTTTCGATCGCTGAGAGGTCAGGCCGCTTTTCGGGCGGCTTCGCCGCGAGCCCATCTCGCCGTGGTTTCCGCGGCGAAATCCTGGAAGCGGCCCAGTTCGATCGCCTCACGCATCTCGGCCATAAGGCGCTGATAATAAGCTAGATTGTTCCAAGTCAGGAGCATACCCGCCAGAGCTTCGTCAGCTCGCACGAGGTGGTGCAGATAAGCGCGAGAATAATCTCGCGTCGCCGGGCAATCCGACGTTTCGTCCAACGGCTTTGGGTCTTCGGCATGACGCGCGTTCTTGAGATTGACACGCCCGTCCTTCGTGAAAGCGAGACCATGACGCCCGGCCCGCGTCGGCATGACGCAGTCGAACATGTCGATGCCACGGGCGACCGATTGGAGAATATCGTCCGGCGTGCCGACGCCCATGAGATAACGAGGCTTCTCCACAGGCAAGGAAGGAAGCGTCTCGTCCAGCGTCTCCAACATCACCGACTGCGGCTCGCCAACCGCCAGCCCACCAACCGCATAGCCTTTGAGGTTCATGGCCGTGAGCCGTTCGGCCGAGCGGATTCGAAGGTCGGGCTGGTCACCGCCCTGCACGATGCCGAACATGGCCTTGCCGGATTGGGTGCCGAACGCGACGGCCGAGCGCTCCGCCCAGCGCAGCGAGAGCTCCATCGCACGCTCGATCTCATTGCGATCGGCCGGTAGACGGATGCACTCGTCAAGCTGCATCTGAATGTCGGCGTCGAGGAGCCCCTGGATCTCGATCGACCGCTCGGGGCTAAGCTCGTGGACCGAACCGTCCACATGCGAGCGGAAGGTCACGCCCTGCTCGCTCATCTTTCGAAGACTAGCCAGCGACATGATCTGGAAGCCGCCGGAGTCGGTCAGGATCGGATAGGGCCAGCGCGCGAATTCATGCAGACCGCCCAGCCGAGCCACGCGCTCCGCACCCGGTCTCAGCATGAGATGATAGGTATTGCCGAGAATAATGTCCGAGCCGAGCTCTCGGACCTGATCGAGATACATCGCCTTCACCGTCGCAGCGGTGCCGACGGGCATAAAGGCCGGGGTACGAATCGTGCCGCGCGGCATGCTGATCTCGCCGCGACGCGCTTTGCCGTCCGTGGCGAGAAGACGAAAACCAAATTCAGTGACGGTCATGAGGTAGCCTCGGAACGCTCCAGAAGGCAGGCGTCCCCATAGGAATAGAAGCGGTAGCCCGTCTCGATCGCGTGGCGATAGGCATCGCGCATACGATCCAATCCGCTGAAAGCGGACACGAGCATGAAAAGCGTCGATCGCGGGAGATGAAAATTCGTCAGAAGCGCATCGACAGCGCGAAATGCATAGCCTGGCGTAATGAAGATATCTGTCGTCGCGTGGAAGGGCGCGATGACGCCGCCTTGGGCCGCGCTCTCCAGAACGCGAAGGGAAGTCGTACCGACAGCCACAACCCGTCGACCGTCCGCTTTGGCACAGGCCAGCCGTTCGGCGGTGGCGATGTCGATCGAACCGAATTCATGATGCATCCGATGCGCCGACGTATCATCGGCCTTTACCGGGAGAAACGTCCCTGCCCCGACATGAAGCGTCACATACTCGAACTGAGCGCCTGCCGCCCGTAGCGCTTCCATAAGTTGAGGCGTGAAATGCAAGCCGGCTGTCGGCGCGGCCACGGCCCCGTCATGGCGAGCATAGATCGTTTGATAGTCCGTACGGTCCTGCTCGTCCTCGCCCCGCTTGGATGCGATATAGGGCGGCAGCGGAAGGTGACCGATCTCGGCGATGGCCGCGTCGAGATCTGGACCCGATCGATCGAACGCAAGGGTAACTTCGCCGCCCTCGCCTCGCTCTTCGACCATTCCCGACAGGATCACCTGCCCAACGCCCTGAAAGCGGATGACATCCCCCACGGCCACGCGCTTGGCAGGACGCACAAATGCCTTCCAGCGCCCGCCATCGAGACGAAGATGAAGGGTGGCCTCGATCTCGGCGACACCCTGTCCCTCGGGCAGTCCGTCCCGGCGACGAAGGCCGTTGAGGCGGGCGGGAATGACCCTGGTGTCGTTGAACACCAGAACGTCGCCTGCCCGAAGCAGACCGGGCAGATCACCGACCCGCTTATCGCTCAGCGGACCCTGTTCGGGAACAAGGAGGAGGCGCGCCGATTCGCGCGGAAGAGCGGGTCGCAGGGCGATCCGCTCTTCCGGGAGGTCGAAATCGAATAGATCGACCCGCATTCGAACCGAACCTTACAGGTCGGCCGCAACGCGCATGGTCGTGATCGAATCGGGATCACGAACCGGCTCGCCGCGCTTGATCTGGTCGACCGTTTCCATGCCCTCGATCACTTCACCCCAGACCGAATACTGACGATCCAGCCAAGGCGCGCGCTCGAAGCAGATGAAGAACTGCGAGTTGGCCGAGTTCGGGTTGGCCGTACGCGCAGCCGAAACCGTTCCGCGCTTGTGCGGCTCGGCCGAGAATTCCGCCTTGAGGTCCGGCTTGGACGAGCCGCCCGTGCCGGTGCCCGTGGGATCGCCCGTCTGAGCCATGAATCCGTCGATCACACGGTGGAAGACCACGTCGTCGTAGAACTTCTCGCGCGCGAGTTCCTTCACGCGTGCGACGTGCCCTGGCGCCAGATCAGGCCGGAGCTTGATCACGACGCGGCCTTTCGTTGTTTCGAGGACGAGGGTGTCTTCCGGGTTTTCGAAGGTCATGCCTTCCTCCTGGTCAAACGAAGAATGGCCTGGACCTGCCAGGCCATTTCAATACGCTTCCTTGACCGATCCCCTGCGCGCTGGCAAGGGGACGGAACGATCACTGAGCCGCGACGACCTTCACGGTTTCCATCTTGTCCGGGTTCGAGACCTGGCCGTTGCGAGCCTCGTCGCCCTTCTTGATCTTGTCGACGACGTCCATGCCCTTCGTCACCTCGCCGACAACGGTGTATTGGCCGTTCAAGAAGTCGCCGTCGCCCAGCATGATGAAGAATTGCGAGTTGGCGCTATTGGGGTTCTGAGCCCGCGCCATCCCGACCGTACCGCGCTTGAAGGGCTCCTTCGAAAACTCCGCCTTCAAATCCGGAAGCTTGGAGCCGCCCATGCCAGTGCCGGTCGGGTCGCCGGTCTGGGCCATGAAGCCGTCGATCACACGGTGGAAGACCACGCCATTGTAGAAGCCCTGGTTGGCGAGGGTCTTGATCTGCTCGACATGCTTGGGAGCCAGATCGGGGCGGAGCTTGATGTCGATTTCACCCTTGTCCGTGGTGATGACCATCGTCTCGGCGCCCTGCGCGAGACTGGGCAGGGCCGACGAGGCCAACATCATCGCGGCCAGACCGATCGAGGCAAACAACTTCATACCAAACTCCATGTCGGCATCAGTGCCGAACGAATTTCTCACGTAAAGCCTCGGCGACGACAGGCGGAACGAAAGCCGAAACATCGCCTCCAAGACTTGCGATCTGACGAACCAATGTGGCCGTTATGGGCCGCGTTTCGATCGATGCGGGCAGGAAGATGGTGCCGACATCCGGCGCAAGTCGGGCGTTCATTCCGGCAAGTTGCATCTCGTAGTCGAAGTCACCGCCATCGCGAACGCCCCGAAGAAGGGCGGTCGCGCCATGGCGATGCGCTTCGTCCACCGTCAAACCCTGAAAAAAGCTGACGGCGATCTCGGCATCCAGACGCTCGGTTTCCAAGGCTCGGCGAACCAGCGCCGCCCGCTCGTCGGCCGAAAACAAAGGCGCCTTTCCCGGATGAATTCCGATCGAAACGACGATCCGATCGAACAGGCGTGACGCCTGTGTCAGCACATCCAGATGACCGTTGGTCAACGGATCGAACGATCCCGCGAACAAAGCAACCTGGTGCATTCGCCCTCCGCTAACCATTTCATCAAACTCCCTGCGGCGAATTCCCGATCGGCAATCTCGTTTCGCACTTCCCCAACCATTGCGACCACAGGATGAGGACAGCACCGCTCTTGAAGAGAAACGGTGAGACATAAAAGCTCACCACCCCTTGGGAACGAATAAACAAATCCTTACGTTCTTGCAGTGAATTCGGAGATTTGAAGATGCTGGTTCTCGCACTCTCTTTCGCGATGATTGCTTCCCTGGTCACCGCAACAGCAGTGGCTGTTCATAACGAGGCAGACAAGTCGCGGGTAAAAGTGGCCGCGCGGTCGCGTCGCATTCTGCGTTGATCTCGCGGTAGGAAAGAAAACGGCGCTTACGCGCCGCCTTCCTCTGGATCGGTGGTATCTGCCGCGCCGTCCTCGACTTCGGGTGAGGTCATGTCCTCGTCCCCGCCTTGATCTGGAATACGCTCAACCGAGACAACACGCTCGTTCTCAGCCGTGTTGAAGATGGTCACGCCTTTGGTGGCGCGACCAGCCACACGAATGCCCTCGACGGGAACACGGATCATTTGCCCGCGATCCGAAATCAGCAAAATCTGATCTCCAGTGTCGACCGGGAAGGCTGCGACGAGATGGCCGATGTCGCTGAGACGCGAAACGTCCGTTGCGCGAATCCCTTTACCTCCACGACCGCTCGTTCTGAACTCGTAAGATGATGAGCGCTTGCCGAAGCCGAACTCGCTAAGAGTCAGCACGAATTCCTCGGATGCACTGAGGAAAGCGTATCTCTCGGACGACAGGGACACCTCCTCGACGGCCTCCTCGTCCACCACGCCGTCGCTGGAAACGATCTCGCCTTCCACGGCGCGGCGCATGCGCAGATAGGCTGCCCGTTCCGCCGCTGTCGCGTCGACATGGCGCAAAATAGCCATGGAGATCAGACGATCTCCTTCAGCGAGATTCATGCCCCGCACGCCGATCGAGTTTCGACCGGCGAAGACACGCACTTCCGGCACCGAAAAGCGAATACACTGACCGCTGGCGGCCGTCAGAAGTACGTCATCGTTCTCGGAGCAGGTCGCGACAGCCAGGATTTCATCCTCCGCCTCTTCCAGCTTCATCGCGATCTTGCCGTTGCGGTTGACTTGGAGGAAGTCGGCGAGCTTGTTTCGCCGAACTGTTCCCTTCGTCGTCGCGAACATGACGTTCAGTTCCGCCGCCGTCTGCTCGTCATTGGGCAGGGGCAGAATCGACGTGATGCGTTCGCCCTTCTCGAGCGGAAGCATGTTGACGAGAGCCTTGCCGCGCGACTGCGGCGTGGCCAACGGTAGCCGCCAGACCTTCTCTTTGTAGACGATGCCACGCGACGAGAAAAACAGAACCGGCGTGTGCGTGTTGGCCACGAAGATTCGGGTCACCGAGTCTTCATCCCCCTTCAGCGCCATGCCCGAGCGCCCTTTTCCGCCACGACGCTGGGCTCGATAGGTCACCAGGGGAACGCGTTTGATGTAACCGCCATGACTGACGGTGACGACCATATCCTCGCGCGGAATCAGGTCCTCATCTTCGAGGTCGCCCGCCCCCTCCAGCAATTCGGTGCGCCGAGGCGTCGCGAACTCGGCGCGTACCGCCGCGAGTTCTTCCTTGATGATCTCGCGCACTCGAACACGGGACGACAGAATTTCGAGATACTCGCGGATTTCGCTGCCGATCTGATTCAGCTCGTCCGCGATCTCGTCCCGGCCGAGCGCGGTCAGGCGCTGCAGGCGAAGATCGAGAATGGCCCGGGCCTGCGTTTCCGACAGGCGATAGGTGCCGGCGTCGCTGATACGGTGGCGCGGATCATCGATCAGGCGAATGAGCGGTGCGACGTCCTTCGCCTCCCACTCACGGGTCATCAACTGCTCACGCGCCGTCGCAGGGTCGGGTGCATGGCGAATCAGCTTGATGATTTCATCGATATTGGCGACCGCAATCGCCAAGCCGACCAAGACATGCGCGCGCTCGCGCGCCTTGCGGAGAAGATACTTGGTGCGACGCTGAATGACCTCTTCGCGGAACGCGACGAAGGCCGAGAGCATATCCAGAAGGTTGAGCTGCTCCGGCTTTCCACCATTCAGGGCCACCATATTGGCGCCGAACGTCGTCTGCAGCGGCGTGAAGCGATAGAGCTGGTTGAGAACGACATCCGAGGACGCGTCCCGCTTCAGTTCCACAACGACCCGATAGCCCTCTCGGTCGCTTTCGTCGCGGATGTCCGAAACGCCCTCGATTCGCTTGTCGCGAACCAGATCGGCCATCTTCTCGATCATCGTCGCTTTGTTCACCTGATACGGGATCTCGGTGATGACGATGGACTCGCGGTCGCCGCGCATCGGCTCCACATGCACCTTACCGCGCATCAGGATCGAACCGCGACCGGTCGAGTAGGCCGAAAGAATGCCCGCCCGCCCGATGACAAGCGCCCCGGTCGGGAAATCGGGACCGGGAATGAATTCCATCAACTCGTGGAGTTGAAGCGCCGGGTTCTCGATCAGCGCCACGCAGCCGTCGATCAGCTCGCCCAGATTGTGCGGCGGAATGTTGGTGGCCATGCCGACGGCGATGCCGCCCGAACCGTTCAGCAAAAGATTGGGAACACGAGCCGGAAGCACGACCGGCTCCATCTCGCGGCCATCGTAGTTCTCTTGGAAATCGACGGTTTCCTTGTCGATATCTTCCAGTATCGCGTCCGAAACGCGCTCCAGGCGGCATTCCGTATAACGCATCGCCGCGGGCGGATCGCCGTCGATCGAGCCAAAATTGCCCTGCCCGTCGATCAAGGGCGCGCGCAGAGAGAAGTCCTGCGCCATCCGCACCAATGCGTCGTAGATCGACGCATCACCATGCGGGTGGAACTTACCCATCACCTCGCCGACGACGCCGGCGGACTTGCGATAAGACTTGTTGTGAACAAGCCCCATCTCGTGCATCGCAAAGAGAACGCGGCGGTGGACAGGTTTCAACCCATCTCGAACGTCCGGGAGCGCGCGGCTCACGATCACGCTCATGGCGTAATCGAGATAAGATCGCTGCATTTCCTCGACGATGGAAACAGGCTCGATGCCGTTCGGCCGCTCTGGCGGCTGCTCTTGCATGCTATCGGACAAGGACACTATCCCAAACTCTATCTACAAGACTTATAGCGCGAGGCCGCCCGAATTGGCAAATTCGCCATTCTGATTTATCTATGATAAAACAGGTACTTAGCTGGAGCGCCAGACAAAGCTCTCCGACTTCACCTGAAAACCGCCCGGAATAGGCCGGTCGAAGCGCCGCTGAACGCATCCGATCCTTCTGGCCTCGCCGCATTGCGAAGCCATCGAATGTCCCGCAGATCGCAGGATCGGGAGAGGTCGGGTTGCCTCCCGTAGCCGTCTGCTCCTACGAGGGTGTCCAACATCGCAGGGAGACACCATGCTCGAAACGCTTCTGAACGGCTTCGCGACCCTGTTCGTCATCATCGACCCTTTGGGTCTGGCGCCGCTCTTCCTTGGGTTGACGCCGGGCCTTTCGATGGCCGACCGTCGGCGACTGGCCCTGCGCGCCTGCCTGATCGCTTTCGCCATTCTAGCGATCTTCGCCTTTGCCGGCGTGACCGTCCTTCAAACCCTAGGCGTTTCGCTCGGCGCTTTTCGCGTCGCGGGCGGGCTCTTCCTGTTCTGGATCGCGTTCGAACTCGTTTTCGAGAAGCGCAAGACACGAAAGGAGAAGGATGCCGAAGCGGCCATGACGGAGCATGAAGTCTTCGAGATCGCGGCCGTCCCTCTCGCCATCCCCTTGATGGCCGGGCCTGGCGCAATCTCTGCCGTCATTCTACTATCCGGCGCTCTGCCGGGACCAACTGGCCAAATCAGCCTTCTCTTGGTGATCGCGACGGTCATCGCAGCCACCTATGCCACCTTGTCGGTCGCCAATCGTCTCGATCGCTTTATGGGTCAGACTGGGC
The DNA here is from genome assembly GCF_001463805.1 of Aureimonas sp. D3. NCBI lineage: Bacteria > Pseudomonadati > Pseudomonadota > Alphaproteobacteria > Hyphomicrobiales > Aurantimonadaceae > Aureimonas > Aureimonas sp. D3. The sequence continues at coordinate 85,174 of NZ_BBWM01000035.1, forward strand.
GCGCCGTCGTTACGCGGCTTTTAGGCGTTCTTCTGGCGGCCCTAGCCGTTCAGTTCGTTGCCGATGGAATCGCTTCGCTCGTTCGAGGAAGCGGTCTCATTGGTTGAAGTCCGTCCTGTCGAAGCGGTTAGGCTTCGACAGGAAATGGGTGAAGTCCGAAGGGAATCAGAACGGGATTTCGTCGTCCATATCGTTGGACGGACGCCCGCCGCCCCCCCCAAAGCCACCGCTTGAACCGCCGGAACTGCCGCCTCGACCGCCGCCGCCGCCGGACCGGCCGCCCGACCCACGATCATATCCACCGCCGGAGCCGCCGCGCTCATATCCGCCACCGCCGCCGCCCTCGAAGGAGCCGCCACCGCCGCCCTCGCCACGTCCGTCGAGCATCTGCAATTCACCGCGGAATCGCTGCAGCACGATTTCCGTCGTATAGCGCTTCTGCCCGGACTGTTGATCGTCCCAGGCGCGGGTCTGCAACTGACCCTCGATATAGACCTTCGCACCCTTCTTCAGATACTGCTCGGCGACCTTCACCAGCCCATCGTTGAAGATGACGACGCTGTGCCACTCGGTCCGCTCCTTGCGCTCGCCACTGGCCTTGTCGCGCCATGTTTCTGAGGTCGCGATGCGAAGGTTCGCAACGGCATCGCCGGAGTTCAGCCGACGGATTTCCGGGTCTGCGCCCAGATTTCCGACGAGGATGACCTTGTTGACGCTGCCCGCCATTCTTCTTCTCCGATACGATGCACGTTTATTCTAACCTTAGAGCCTGAGGTCGATCGCGGCTACCACGCTACCATTCGATCCCCAACTCATATGGCCGATCGTCCATCCCGCGCGAATGCGATTGCAGGATGCGGCGATCTTATCTAGAACAAATTGCGAACATGCGCCATGACTTGCAAGGCCATGGCAACGGACTTTGATTTCGATCCACCCATGCCGATATGGGCGGAAGGCTTGAACGGAAAGCCGGCGCTCGCATACGCGAACCAAACCGGCCGGTTTTCATTCAGGCTCTTGAAATTCGAGAGAGTGCAGCGACCCTCATGAAGAACGTTATTTCCATTCGCGGTGCGCGCGAGCACAATCTCAAGAATGTCGATCTCGACATTCCCCGTGACAAGCTCATCGTCATGACCGGCCTGTCCGGTTCGGGAAAATCGTCGCTCGCCTTCGATACGATTTATGCCGAAGGTCAGCGGCGTTATGTCGAAAGCCTGTCGGCTTATGCGCGGCAGTTCCTCGAGATGATGCAGAAGCCCGATGTCGATCAGATCGACGGGTTGTCTCCCGCCATTTCCATCGAGCAAAAGACCACGTCGAAGAACCCGCGCTCGACTGTCGGCACGGTCACGGAAATCTACGACTATCTGCGCCTCTTGTTCGCTCGCATCGGCGTTCCCTATTCGCCCGCAACCGGCCTCCCCATCGAAAGCCAAACCGTCAGCCAGATGGTTGATCGCATCATGGTTTTGGAGGAAGGCACCCGCCTCTATCTCCTGGCGCCGATGGTTCGAGGGCGGAAAGGCGAGTTCAAGAAAGAGCTGGCGGAACTTCAGAAGAAGGGGTTTCAGCGCGTCCGCATCGATGGCGAGTTTCACGATATCGCCGACGCGCCTTCGCTCGATAAGAAGTTCAAGCACGACATCGATGTGGTCGTGGATCGCATCGTCGTGCGAGGCGACATCAAGGCGCGCCTTGCGGATTCGCTAGAAACCGCGCTGTCTTTGGCCGAAGGTTTGGCCGTCGCGGAGTTTGCCGATGGCGTCGACGAGAACGGCAAGCCGCGTCAGCTCCTGTTTTCCGAGAAGTTCGCCTGCCCCGTCTCCGGCTTCACCATTCCTGAAATCGAGCCTCGCCTCTTTTCTTTCAATAATCCGTTCGGCGCGTGCCCACGCTGCGACGGCTTGGGCGCACAACAGCAGATCGATCCCAAGCTGATCGTTCCCGACGAGACGCGCACCCTGAAGAACGGTGCCATCTCGCCTTGGGCGAAATCCACGTCACCCTATTATGGCCAGACATTGGAGGCGCTCGGCAGCGAGTACGGCTTCAAGCAGACGGACCGCTGGTCCGCACTGTCGCCCGAGGCGCGCAAAGCCATTTTGTACGGCACCGGCACGCGCAAGATCGAGTTTCTTTATAATGACGGGTTGCGCTCCTATTCCACGACCAAGACCTTCGAAGGAATCATCCCCAATCTCGAACGGCGCTGGAAGGAAACAGACTCCGCCTGGTCGCGGGAAGAGATCGAACGCTTCATGTCCGCAACGCCCTGCCCGGCTTGCGGCGGCGCGCGCCTGAAGCCCGAGGCTCTCGCGGTCAAGATTCATGGTCAGCACATTGCCGAGGTCACGGACCTTTCCATTCGGCTGGCGCGCGACTGGTTCGAAGAACTACCGCAACATCTGACGCAGAAGCAGAACGAAATCGCGGTCCGCATTCTCAAGGAGATTCGCGAGCGCCTGCGCTTTCTCAACGATGTCGGGCTCGAATATCTCACCCTGTCTCGCTCGTCCGGCACGCTCTCGGGGGGCGAATCGCAGCGCATCCGCTTGGCGTCGCAGATCGGCTCCGGGCTGACGGGCGTGCTCTATGTCTTGGACGAGCCGTCCATCGGCCTTCATCAGCGAGACAATGAGCGGCTACTCGGCACGCTCAAGCATCTTCGCGACATCGGCAACACAGTGATCGTCGTCGAGCATGACGAGGACGCGATCCGGCTGGCCGACTATGTCGTGGATATCGGTCCGGCGGCCGGCGTGCATGGCGGACAGGTCATCGCCTCGGGCACCCCCGAAGAGGTCATGGCCAACCCGGCCTCTCTGACAGGCCAATATCTTTCGGGCGAGCGCGGTGTCCCCGTTCCTGCGAAGCGTCGCAAACCCCAGAAGGGGAAAGCGCTGAAAGTGGTGGGGGCGCGCGGCAACAATCTCAAGAACGTCACCGCAGAAGTCCCGATGGGCGTGATGACCTGTGTCACCGGCGTGTCGGGCGGCGGAAAGTCGACATTCCTGATCGAAACGCTCTTCAAAGCGGCGGCACGGCGGATTGCCGGCGCTCGGGAGGTTCCCGCCGACCATGATCGAATCGACGGGCTGGAGCTTCTCGATAAGGTCATCGACATCGACCAATCACCGATCGGTCGCACGCCGCGTTCCAATCCGGCGACCTATACCGGGGCCTTTACACCGATCCGCGATTGGTTTGCCGGCTTACCGGAAGCGAAGGCGCGGGGTTACCAGCCCGGACGCTTTTCCTTCAACGTCAAGGGTGGGCGCTGTGAGGCCTGCCAAGGCGATGGCGTCATCAAGATCGAGATGCACTTCCTGCCCGATGTCTATGTGACCTGCGACGTTTGCCACGGCAAACGCTACAACCGCGAAACGTTGGACGTGACATTCAAGGGAAAGTCGATCGCCGACGTTCTCGACATGACGGTGGAGGAAGGCGTCGAGTTCTTTTCAGCCGTACCGGCGGTTCGCGACAAGCTGGCTACGCTGAAGGAAGTTGGCCTTTCCTATATCAAGGTCGGGCAGCAGGCGACGACCTTGTCCGGCGGCGAGGCGCAGCGCGTCAAGCTTGCCAAGGAGCTCTCGCGCAAGGCCACCGGGCGCACTCTTTATATCATGGACGAGCCGACCACCGGCCTGCATTTCCACGATGTCGCCAAGCTGCTGGAGGTTCTCCACGAACTGGTGGATCAGGGAAACACAGTCGTGATTATTGAACATAATCTCGAGGTCATCAAAACCGCCGATTGGGTGATCGACATCGGCCCGGAAGGCGGCAGCGGTGGCGGCGAGATCGTCGCCACCGGCACGCCGGAAGACATCGTGAAGGTTGATCGCTCCTGGACGGGCCGCTTTCTCAAAGAGCTTTTGGATCGAAAGCCGACGATCAAGGCCGAAGCGGCAGAGTAGATCAGTGAGCGTTGTCCATCGCGAGCGATACGATTTCGCGGTGGACGGCCGGCAGGCAATGGGGCAGGTCTTCCGAGATCAGCCCCGGTCCGAAATGCTCGGCGGCCTTTCCATGCATCCACACGGCTAGACACGCCGCTTCAAAGCTCGGCCGCTTCTGCGCCAGTTGCGCGGCCACGAGGCCCGCGAGCACATCGCCGGTTCCGGCCGTTGCGAGCCAAGGCGTACCGGTCGCGTTGATAGCAGCTCGCCCATCCGGCGCCGCGATCACCGTGTCAGCTCCCTTAAGAACGACGATGGCGTTGGAGCGCCTGCTCGCGTGACGGGCGCGATCGACCTTCGACAAGCGAAGGTCGGCGGCAAGGTCGGGAAATAAGCGCGCGAACTCGCCATCATGTGGCGTCAGCACGAGTTGAGGCTCGCTATCCGAACATTGCCGTGCCGCCTCGAATAGCTGCGATGCATGATCGCGAAAGGACGTCAGTCCATCAGCATCCAGAACCAGACGGCGTCCTGCTTTCAGGACGGTCAGTGCCATCGTTTTTGCCCGATCGCCAATGCCGAAGCCCGGCCCGAGCACAAACGCATTCAGGCGCTTATCCTCCAGCAACACATCCAGATCGCTGTCTTCGCATCGTTTCAGCATGATCCCGGTGAGATGCTGCGCATTCACGAGAAGAGCCGAGGCGGGCGAAAAGACCGTGACCAGGCCGGCACCACCTCGCAGGGCTGACAGCGCCGCCAAACGCGCCGCCCCCGTCCGACTCATCCCACCCGAAAAGACCACGGCGTGACCACGGTCATATTTGTGATGAGCCGTTAGAGGCGTGGCCGCATGGTGAAGCCATAAAGATGGCTCGTTCGCGAAAACGGGCTCGAATGGCTCTGCCGCCTCTTTCATGGCAGTTTCAGAGAGCCCGATCGGCGCGACGACGATCGTGCCGCAGTGGTCTCTGCCCGGTAGTAAGCAGTGACCCGGTTTTCGACGCACGAACGTGACCGTCAAATCGACCTTCGGCGCATAGCCTCGTATCTGTCCGTTTCCACCATCGACACCGCTCGGGATATCGATCGAAACGATAGGGTGACCGGAATCTTCGGCCTTGCGAAGGGCATCCTCCGCATCCCCCTCGACGTCACGAGACAGGCCGGCGCCCCATAGGCCATCCAACACGAGGTCATAGCTGCCTCCATGGAAGGCCGGCAGCGGCGCGATCTCGTCATGACCGTTGGCCGTGCCGAACAGGTCCGCCGACCGCTTCTCCTCGCGCAGATACCGAGCCGCAGCCAATGCATCACGTCCGTTGTTGCCGGGCCCAACTAGAACAGCCACTCGCTTCGCATGGGGGAAGCGGGACGAGATTTCCACTGCGACGGCACGACCGGCTTCGTCGATAAGAGACCTCAATGAAATGCCCTCTCGAAGAGCATTCTGGTCCGCTCGTTGCATTTCTCCGGGCGTCCAAAGGCGGCACTGGTCGGGATCGCCATATTGTCTGATCATAATTTATGCATCCTGCACAAAAATTTCACAGTCCCTTGCCTAGAAGGACCACACTTTCAGCCTGTTTTGCTGTGGCGTCGGTTCGGCCTATTCGCTAGAGAACGCATAAGGCAGGAGTTGCTCCCGTCCAGTGGAGTCGGGTGGCGTAACACTGCCAGTTCAACCGATGCGTTCGCTCTCATCGCTCGATGAGGGACGCGCCTTACGGGAGGGGTGAGACGTTGAAAAAGGTCGAAGCGATCATCAAGCCGTTCAAGCTGGATGAGGTGAAGGAAGCCCTTCAGGACGTCGGCCTCCAAGGTATCACGGTGATCGAGGCCAAGGGCTTCGGACGCCAGAAGGGGCATACGGAGCTCTATCGTGGGGCCGAGTATGTCGTGGATTTTCTCCCCAAGGTGAAGATCGAAATCGTCCTGGCGGACGACGCCGTTGCGGCCGCCGTGGAGGCGATCCGCAAGGCCGCCCAGACCGGCCGCATCGGCGACGGCAAGATTTTCGTGTCCAACATCGAGGAAGCGGTTCGCATCCGCACCGGCGAAGTTGGAACGGACGCCATCTGAAAGCCGCACGGCTTTCCGACCACAGAGTTCAGTCGTTCATTGAGGAAGGACCGGTATGACTTCGGCCAACGACATTCTGAAGCAGATCAAGGACAACGACGTCAAGTTCGTCGACCTGCGCTTCACCGACCCGCGCGGCAAGCTGCAGCACGTCACGATGGACGTCACGATGATCGACGAGGACATCTTCTCCGAAGGCACGATGTTCGACGGCTCCTCGATCGGCGGCTGGAAGGCCATCAATGAGTCCGACATGATCCTCATGCCGGACCCCGAGACCGCGCATATGGACCCGTTCTTCGCGCAGTCCACGATGGTCATCATCTGCGACATTCTCGATCCGGTTTCGGGCGAGAGCTATAACCGCGACCCGCGCTCGATCGCGAAGAAGGCAGAGGCCTATCTCGCGCAGTCGGGCATCGGCGACACCGCCTATTTCGGGCCGGAAGCCGAGTTCTTCATCTTCGACGACGTTCGCTATAAGGCCGATCCGTACAACACGGGCTTCAAGCTCGACTCGACGGAACTGCCCTCCAACGACGACAGCGAATACGAGACGGGCAATCTGGGCCACCGTCCGCGCGTGAAGGGCGGCTACTTCCCGGTTCCGCCGATCGACAGCTGCCAGGATATGCGCTCCGAAATGCTGACCGTCATGGCCGAGATGGGCGTGAAGGTCGAAAAGCACCACCACGAAGTGGCGGCCGCTCAGCATGAGCTCGGCGTCAAGTTCGACACGCTCGTGAAGAACGCCGACAACATGCAGATCTACAAGTACGTGACCCACCAGGTCGCGAACGCCTACGGCAAGACGGCGACCTTCATGCCGAAGCCGATCTTCGGCGACAACGGCTCGGGCATGCACGTGCACCAGTCGATCTGGAAGGGCGGCAAGCCGACCTTCGCCGGCAACGAGTATGCAGGTCTTTCCGAGAACGCGCTGTACTACATCGGCGGCATCATCAAGCATGCCAAGGCGATCAACGCCTTCACCAACCCGTCGACCAACTCGTTCAAGCGTCTGGTTCCGGGTTACGAAGCGCCGGTTCTGCTCGCCTACTCCGCGCGCAACCGTTCGGCCTCCTGTCGTATTCCGATCGGCCAGTCGCCGAAGGCCAAGCGCGTGGAAGTTCGCTTCCCCGACCCGACGGCCAATCCGTACCTCGCCTTCGCGGCAATGCTGATGGCCGGCCTCGACGGCATCAAGAACAAGATCCATCCGGGCGCCGCCATGGACAAGGATCTTTACGACCTGCCGCCCGAAGAGCTGAAGCAGATCCCGACGGTGTGCCGTTCGCTGCGCGAAGCTCTCGAGTCGCTCGACGCCGACCGCGACTTCCTGAAGGCCGGTGGCGTGTTCGATGACGATCAGATCGATGCCTTCATCGAGCTGAAGATGACCGAAGTGCTGCGTTTCGAAATGACGCCGCACCCGGTTGAGTTCGACATGTACTACTCGATCTGATCCTTCGCGATCAGACAGGGAAAAGGGCTCCTTTCGGAGCCCTTTTTCGTTTGGGCTGATTGAAACGAGACGGTCTGAGAATTCGAGATATCCAGCACAACTCGCTCGTTCGCCGCGCCTATCTCAGCCGGCGCGCAGGGTGTCAGCGCTTCAGAATCCAGTTCAACGTGTCGCGCCAGTCGATCATACGGATCGGCGTTCCGTGGTTTCCATCATCGAAGAGCACCATGCGGATCGGATACGATGGATAGCGCTTACGAACCTGATCGAACCAAATCTTTTGACGCGCCCAGGGATAGACTTTGTCTCTCGTTCCGTGCGCGAGCAGAAGCGGGATCGGTTCGCCAGAGGCCTTTCTCATCCGTTCGAACCGCGCTTCGTCGCCGTTCGACCCGAGATAGACCAGCCCCGCGACCATAGGCGCGAGCGTCTTGTCCGCCATCAGGTTCCAGCACAATTCTCCCCCCATCGAACCGCAAGCCAGAACGATCCTCGTCTCCGGCGCGGTTGCGCGGATATGTCGGATCAGAGCTGCAACGCGCGCGGCGTCGGCTTCGCCCAGCGCACCGCCATCGAACGTGACGTAAGCGCCGCCCGCGCGAACCATCAGGTTTTTCAGTCGGTTGAAATTTCCGCCGAAGGTCCAGTCATTCATTCCAAGACGTCGATCACCATTGCGGCCATGAACGAAGACAACCACCGCTTCGGCCCGGCTGATCTGGCCGACGCGCATCCAGCGCAGCGGGCCTGCGGGCGTTGGCAAGGTCTCGTCCGCGAAGAGATTTTTCGGCAGGAGTTCGACATAAGGCGATCGAACACGGCGCTCCGGGATCTCATCCCTTTGGTCGATATCGCGCGCCTCCGAATACGGAACGTCCAACACGGTGCCGTCCCTGGAGGCGCCGCTAGGCTGCGGGTAGTCGAAAAGTGGGTCCTTGAACGGTGAGATATCGATCAGCGGCGCGGCCAAGGCCTTGGTTGCCCCCACGGGACAAGCGATTGCTGCGAGAATGGCCGATAACTGCAAGCCCTTCCGAAGCGTATGCCGAAGGTCCTTCACGTCATGTCTCCTGTCAGCGTTCGACAACCGACGCACTTTTGTCCATAAAGCCCTCTGTCGGCGCTTGTGAACCCAGGCGTGAGAACACTTGAAGAACATCGCACAAATCGATACCTCCCTTTGATGCTACCGCCAGAGACTTCAACCCTGACACAGAGAGGGGCCGATCACCCATGAGCGAGGATTTGTTCGCCGGATCGGCCGCAAAGGCAAGCGCCGCGGGGCGTGTCTCGTCGCGGAGCGCGAAGCCCGAACCTGTTGCGCCCGTATCGCATCCGCAGCCTACGCAGGACTATACGGCCGCAGACATCGAGGTTCTGGAGGGGCTGGAGCCGGTCCGCCGGCGGCCGGGCATGTATATCGGCGGCACCGACGAGAAGGCTTTGCATCACCTCTTCGCCGAGGTGATCGACAATTCCATGGACGAAGCGGTCGCAGGCCATGCGAGCGTGATCGACGTCTCGCTCGACGCGGATGGCTTTCTCACGGTCGCCGACAATGGCCGCGGCATCCCGGTCGATCCCCATCCCAAGTATCGGGACAAATCGGCGCTGGAAGTGATCATGACGACGCTTCACGCGGGCGGGAAGTTCGACTCGAAAGTGTATGAAACATCCGGCGGGCTTCATGGCGTTGGCGTCTCGGTCGTAAACGCCTTGTCCGACGTGTTGGATGTCGAGATCGCACGCAATCGAAAGCTCTATCGCCAGAGCTACTCTCGCGGTCATGCCGTGACCGACCTTCAGGAGATCGGCGACGTTCAGAATCGGCGTGGAACGAAGGTTCGATTCCATCCAGACCCTGCCATCTTCGGCGAGAGCGCGCGCTTCGATCCGGCGCGGCTGTTCGGGATGGCGCGCTCAAAGGCCTATCTCTTCGGCGGCGTCGAAATTCGCTGGAGCTGCGACGCCTCTCTTCTCGGCGAGAGTAGCAAGACGCCGGCCAAGGCCGTCTTTCACTTCCCCGGCGGCCTCAAGGATTATCTCGACGCCTCACTGGAAGGCGAGCAGCGGATCACCAACCAGATATTCTCGGGACGAACCGAGCGGGCGTCCGGTCACGGCGCCGTAGAATGGGCGGTGTGCTGGACTGCAGGGGACGGAACGGTCCGATCCTATTGCAACACGATCCCGACGCCTGAAGGCGGTACGCATGAGACCGGCCTGCGCAACGTTCTGCTGCGCGGCCTGAAGGCCTTCGCCGAACTGTCCGGCAACAAGCGCGCGGCCGCGATTACAGCGGACGACGTCATGATCACAGCGTCGGCCATGCTCTCGGTCTTCATCCGCGAGCCGGAATTCGTCGGGCAAACCAAGGATCGCTTGGCCACGGCCGAGGCTCAGCGCATCGTCGAAAGCACGTTGCGAGACTCATTCGACATCTGGCTCGCATCCTCGCCACAAGATGCGGCCCGGTTGATCGATTGGGTCGTGGAACGGGCCGACGAACGTTTGCGGCGCAAGCAGGAAAAGGAAGTCAGTCGCAAGACCGCGACACGCAAGCTCAGGCTGCCGGGCAAGCTGGCGGACTGTTCGCAGTCGGGCGCGGCCAACGCCGAGATCTTCATCGTCGAGGGCGACTCGGCCGGTGGCTCCGCCAAGCAAGCGCGCGACCGCGCAAGGCAGGCGGTTCTGCCTCTGCGCGGAAAAATCCTGAACGTCGCGTCGGCGGGTCGGGAGAAGCTCGGCGCCAATCAGCAGCTGGCGGATCTGATCCAGGCGTTGGGGTGCGGAACGCGCACCAAGTATCGCGAAGCGGATCTGCGCTATGAACGCGTTATCATCATGACCGACGCTGACGTCGATGGTGCTCATATCGCGTCTCTTCTGATCACCTTCTTCTTCCAGGAGATGCCCGAGCTGATCCAAGAGGGGCACCTTTTTCTCGCCGTCCCGCCGCTCTACAAGCTCAGTCAGGGCGGTAAAACGATCTACGCCCGCGACGACCGAGACAGGGAGCGCATCGTCTCGAAAGAGTTCAAGGGCAAAGGCAAGGTGGAAGTCAGCCGATTCAAAGGCCTTGGCGAGATGCTGCCGTCCCAGTTGAAAGAAACCACGATGGACCCCAAGCGCAGAACGCTCCTGCGCGTCGAAGCTGATCCGGCGCCCGAGGCGGGAACGGCTGGCGTCGTCGATGCACTGATGGGCAATAAGCCGGAGGCTCGCTTCCGATTCATTCAAGAGCGGGCCGCGTTTGCAAACGATCTCGATATCTAGAGAAGGCTGATACGATGCGTAGAACACAGAGCCTCCTCCCGTCAGTCGCCCTGGCCTTGCTTCTTGCTTCGACGATCGGCGCCGCATGGGCTCAGGCTCCGGCGTCCCCCGAAGCGACCCCACCCGCAGCGGGCGCGCCGACGGTGCCCAAAAGCGACGGTCAACCGGACGCAAAAGCCCCTGCCCCAACCGAGAACAAGGCCGGACCCGACATTAAGGTTCTCGCTGCCATCTCTGCGCTCGACCCCATGATCGGCGACGTGCAACTCGTCGGTCCTTGGACGGATGGTGAACGACATGGGGTCTGGAGGACCGTGATGACCCAGCCTGCCAAGGAAGACGGCGGCAACCGGTTTTTCGTCCAGCAGATCGAACAGTCCGCCGAGGGCTCGCGAGTGTCCTCGTCCGTGGAGATCACCGAGATCGCGGATGTGAAAGGCGCCGTCGTCGGGTACCGCGCCGATCCGCCGGCTGAAGGTCAGGAAAGCAACCTGACGCTGTTCTTCGACATCCTGCCGCTCGATGGAGAAGTCACCGATACGTATGAGCTGTTCATCGCGCCCAATACGCCCTACCGCTTCGGCCCCGCCTCGAACTGAGAACGAGCCGAGCTGCACGCTCCAGCAACCGTGGAGAATTGGTCGTCAAGCTGAGAGGTCCGTTCTGTTCGCCGGTTGAGGTAGATCCATCCGCTGTCCACAAGCAACAACGGCCCTTCGCTTGACAACTTGGCCGCTCGCGCCTATGGCGCAAGGAACCGATGCGTGGGGATCTGGCCTCGGCTATGTCCTCGCCAAGAGAAAGACATAGCGACCTCATGCACTTCTCAGAACTAGGCTTGAGCGCGAAAGTTCTTTCCGCTGTCGAGGCGGCAGGCTACTCGCAGCCAACTCCTATTCAGGCAGAGGCTATTCCTCACGCGCTCGCTCGACGCGACGTGCTGGGAATCGCGCAGACCGGGACCGGAAAGACAGCGTCTTTTGTGCTGCCCATGCTCACGCTGCTGGAACAGGGCCGTGCGCGCGCTCGAATGCCCCGCACGGTGATTGTCGAGCCGACACGCGAACTCGCAGCACAAGTCGAAGAATCCTTCGTCAAATATGGCGCCAATCAGCGCTTGAGCGTTGCTCTCTTGATCGGCGGCGTGTCCTTCGAGGATCAGAACAAGAAACTCGAACGGGGTGTCGATGTACTGATCGCGACGCCGGGTCGTCTTCTCGACCATTTCGAACGTGGCCGATTGCTGATGACCGGCGTCGAGATCCTTGTCATCGACGAAGCCGATCGTATGCTCGACATGGGCTTCATCCCGGACATTGAGCGCATCTGCAAGCTCATCCCCTTCACCCGACAAACGCTGTTCTTCTCGGCCACCATGCCGCCGGAAATCACGCGCTTGACCGATCAGTTCCTTCAGAACCCGGTTCGCGTGGAAGTAGCCAAGCCTGCGTCGACGGCGAACACGATCGAGCAGCGTCTGGTTGCGACCCGAAAGGAAGATTACGCCAAGCGCGAGGCGTTGCGCCAGATCATCCGCAGCCAAGGCGAGGAGCTGACCAACGCCATCATCTTCTGCAACCGGAAACGCGATGTCTCCTTGTTGTTCCGGTCGATGGAGAAGCATGGCTTCTCCGTTGGCGCCCTGCATGGCGATATGGATCAAAGATCGCGCATGATGACGCTGCAGGCGTTTCGCGACGGAAAGATCACCTTCCTCGTCGCCTCGGACGTGGCGGCGCGAGGTCTCGACATTCCCATGGTGAGCCACGTCTTCAACTTCGACGTCCCCATCCATGCTGAAGACTATGTCCATCGAATCGGCCGGACCGGCCGCGCCGGACGATCCGGCAAGGCCTTCACGCTGGTTTCGAAGCCGGATCAGAAATATCTCGATGCGATCCTTTCCATGACGGCGCAATCGATCGAATGGCTGGATGGTGATATCGCTTCGCTGCCCGCACCATCGGCTGGCGACGAAGACGGCGAGCGCTCGGAGCGTCGCGGCAGCAGACGCGGTGCCGGCGAGTCTCGGGCAAAATCCGGTCGTAGTCGCGGCCGAAACCGATCCACGCGAGACGTTGAGACGACGGAAGCTTCGATCGAACAACCGGACTTCGATAGCGAGAAGGCGGCCGAACGTTCACTGGAGAGCTTGGAGACCAATATGGACGTGATCGGTGATGAAAGATTGTCGTCGCGCCGCGACCGGGACCGCACGCCTCGCGATAGCAGCCGTCGCACATTTGGTTCATCCCAAGGGAGCGATCGTCGTGGCGGAGGACGCGCATCGAACGCGGACGAGCCTACGCCAGTCGGCTTCGGGGACGATATTCCTGCCTTCATGTTGATCCGGACGAGTGCAAGCGCCTAAAAGGGCGAGAGCAACTTTCGATTGAACAAAAAACGCAGCGCTTCGAAAGAGGCGCTGCGTTTTTTCATGTCGAGTCGATGAGAGCTAGGCGGACTGAAGGCGGGCGGCGTCGGCGGGCTTCAGTTCGACAGACTCGCCGCAACCGCAGGCCGAGGTTTGATTGGGGTTGTTGAACACAAAGCCGGAACGAAGAATTGTTTCTTCGTAGTCCATGCGTGTGCCCAGCAAAAAGAGCACGGCCTCGGGGGCCACGAAGACTTTCGCTCCGTCCTGTTCCACCACGTCTTCGCCCGGCTTGGCGGCATCTGCCAAAGCGATCGTGTATTCCATACCGGCACAGCCGCCCTTCTTCACCCCGACACGAATGCCCTCGGCCGGCGAGGATGAAGCACTCACGAGCGCGCGAACCCGTTCTGCGGCTGCGGGACTCAGGGTCATGATGGAAAAGCGCGCCATGTGAGATTCCTTTTCGTTCTCATTGGATGGCGAAGGGTCGTATCGCCCTTCGCCATTTCAGGCTTTCGTCAGTACCAACCGACCGCCACCTGCGCCTCTTCGCTCATGCGCTCCGGCGTCCAAGGCGGATCGAAAACCAACTCGACCTTCACGGCCTGAATTCCTTCAACGCTCCCAACAGCGTTTTCCACCCAACCCGGCATTTCCCCCGCAACCGGGCATCCGGGAGCGGTCAAGGTCATGTCGATCGCGACATTGCGATCGTCATCGATGTCGATCTTGTAGATCAGGCCCAACTCGTAGATGTCGGCCGGGATCTCAGGGTCGTAGACGGTCTTGAGCGAAGAGATAATGTCGTCGGTCAAACGCGACAACTCGTCGGCCGGGATTGATGACGTGGAGGCAGGATCGGCCAAGCTCCGATTAGCCTCCGCGCGGTCGTCCTGGACCGCCTGCTCGCCAGCGTCCGCCGCTGTTTGAGGATTGTTTTCCATCATCCGATTTCTCAGGCGAAAAACCGCCGAGCCTTTTCTAGAGCTTCTGCCAGACTATCGACTTCGGCGCGCGTATTATAGAGCGAGAAGGAGGCCCGGCATGTCGAAGTCGCACCAAACCGCTTGAGGAGCGGTTGCGCGCAGTGCGTTCCCGCTCGAACGGCCACGCCCTCGCGGTCGATGAGCATGGCCACATCATGGGAGTGAATGCCTTCGAGGTCGAAGGAAATGATGCCGCCCTTGCCCGGCGCATTCCCGTAAATTCGAAGCGAATTGATCGCGCTGAGCCGATCCGTCGCGTAGGTGAGAAGGTCGTGCTCATGCGCGCTGATGCGATCTCGACCGATCGACATCATGTAGTTCAAGGATGCCGCCAGACCGATCGCCTGGACGATCGGCGGTGTGCCGGCTTCGAAGCGATGCGGAGGCGCGTTGTAGGTGACACTGTCCTCCGTCACCTCGATGATCATTTCGCCGCCGCCATTGAACGGGCGCATGGCGTCCAATCGTTCGCGGCGACCGTACAGAACACCGATGCCGGTGGGTCCGTAGACCTTATGACCCGTGAAGATATAAAAATCGCAGCCGATGTCCTGAACATCGACGCTCAGATGCACAGCACCTTGGCTGCCATCCACCAGAACCGGGATGCCATGTGCCTGTGCCAGTGCACAGACGTCCTTGACCGGCGTCACCGTACCCAGGACGTTCGACATATGAGTTATGGCGACGAGCTTCGTACGCGGCCCGATCGCCTTCTCGAACTCATCCATCGAGATGGAGCCGTCGTCGCCGACCGGTACGAACACGAGCTTGGCGCCGCGACGCTCTCGCAGGAAGTGCCACGGAACGAGATTGGAGTGATGCTCCATGATCGTCAGGACGATCTCATCGCCCTCGCCAATTTCCTGCTCGAACCCGTAGGACACGAGGTTGATGGCTTCGGTCGCCGACCGCGTGAAGATGATCTCATCGACCGACGAGGCGTTCAGGAAATGACGGACGGTCTCGCGCGAGGCTTCGAACGCCTCCGTTGCGGCGTTCGAGAGAAAATGAAGGCCGCGATGCACGTTCGCGTACTCTTCGCTATAGGCGCGATGAACGGCTTCGAGCATCGCAGTCGGTTTTTGAGCCGACGCACCGTTGTCGAGATAGACAAGAGGTTTGCCGTAGACGGTCCGTGACAGGATAGGAAAGTCGCGTCTGATCGCTTCGACGTCGTAGGGCCGCTGGTCGAGGTCCTGGGAGTTGAACGGGGCGTTCATCGCTGCCGATCCTTCCTGAGACAAGTTCGCTCCGAAACGCTCGGAGCGAAGGTCTGATTACGAATGCCTGCTATCGAGCCAAGCGTCGATCCGCGTTTCCAACGCCTCGACGATCGTCTCGTCTTCGAGCTCTTCCACCACTTCTCCGACGAAAGCCTTTACCAGAAGCGATCGGGCGCGGGCCTGGGGAATACCTCGGCTCATGAGATAGAAGAGATGATCGGCATTGATCTCGCCCGCCGTCGCGCCGTGGCCGCACTGCACGTCGTCCGCGAAGATCTCCAACTCCGGCTTGGCCGAAAAGTCGCCATCGTCGGACAGAAGCAGCGTGTTGCAGGCCAACCGGGCGTCGGTCTTCTGCGCGCCTTTGGCGACACGGATCATCCCTTGGAACACGCCATGACCGCCCAACACCACGTTCCGGAAAATTTCCGTCGAGGTCGTGTGCGCGACATTGTGGTTCAAGGTGGTCGTCACGTCGATATGCTGGCCTTCATCCAGCAAGTTCACACCGCGGATCTTGATGTCGGCGCCCTCGCCTTCCGTCACCGCATGGACTTCCTGACGCACAACCGCGCCGCCCGCGTTCAGAACGAACAGCCGCAGCTTGGCATCGGCCCGAAGCGTGACGTTGAGTTGGCCCAAATGGCTCTCGTCGCTGCCCTTTTCCTGAACGATGATCCAGAGAACGTCCGCGCCATCGCCGATATCGAGCGTATAGACCGCCGTCGACACGGCACCGGCCGAGGCGGGAGGCGCGCGCTCCACGAAGGTCGCGGACGACCCAGCACCCGCCACGACGTTGGCATAGCTCTGCCCACCCGTGGAGTTCGACTCAGGGCGCAGTTCGACAGGCGTCGCCAGAACGAGGCCCGACGCGATCTCGATGTCGACGCCCTTGGCTTCCATCGCCTCGTTCAGAACACGGATCGTATCGATGCCGCGATCGAGATGGTTGACCGTCTTGTTCCAAGGTGCAATGCGCTTGCCTTCGGAAACCTTCAACCCGGATGCCACGTCGTTTCCGGCCGCGGGACGATCGAGTTCCACGACCAGCGAATGCGGCAGAAGAGGCGTGAGGTAGGACGGCTGAGCAGGCTTCTGCTCTCCATCCTGAACATTCACGCGGCCGAGCAAAGCGCGCAGATCCGTGTAGTGCCAAGCTTCCACACGGCGGCTCGGAAGACCTTCCGTGCGCAAAACCTCCAGAGCTTCCCGCGAGGTCTCGTTGGACAGTCGCGTTTCGGCCCGGTCGATCAAAGTGAGTTCAGCCGCCGTGCGCGGCTGCGTCTTGCTGAGAGACATCAGGCCGCCTCGCCGATGATCTGCGCATAACCTTCGTTCTCGAGTTGAAGCGCAAGGTTCTTGTCACCGGACTTGATGATGCGTCCCTTGTAGAGAACATGCACCTTGTCGGGCACGATATAGTCCAGCAGGCGCTGATAATGGGTGATGACGAGGAAGGAGCGATCCGCGCCGCGCAACGCATTGACGCCGTCCGCCACGATCTTCAGCGCGTCGATATCGAGGCCGGAATCGGTCTCGTCGAGGACGCAGAGATGCGGTTGAAGGAGCGCCATCTGGAGGATTTCGGCCCGCTTCTTCTCGCCGCCGGAGAAGCCGACATTCAAAGGACGCTTGAGCATATCCATGTCGATCTTCAATTCAGCGGCCGACTCCTTCACCCGGCGCAGGAAGTCCGGCGTCGTCAACTCGCCTTCGCCGCGCGCCTTGCGCTGGGAGTTCAACGCCGTCTTGAGGAAGGTCATGGTGGCGACACCGGGGATTTCCAGCGGATACTGGAAGGCAAGGAACACGCCGGATGCGGCACGCTCGGCCGCATCCATCTCCAGGATCGACTCGCTATTATAGAGGATATCGCCCTCGGTAACTTCGTAGTCCTCACGGCCCGCGATGATGTAGGAGAGCGTCGATTTACCCGAACCGTTCGGTCCCATGATCGCAGCGACTTCGCCCGACTCGACGGTGAGGTCGAGCCCGCGAAGGATTTCGGTTCCGGTCTCGGCGACCCGAGCATGAAGGTTCTTGATTTCCAGCATCGTCGTTCTTCTGATAGGTGGTAAGGAGCCGCGCAGCGCGCAGCGTCTCGAATTGTTAGCGCCTGCGCGTGAGCCTCAGCCCACGCTGCCTTCCAGCGAGATGCCGATCAGCTTCTGCGCTTCCACGGCAAATTCCATGGGCAGTTGCTGGATCACGTCCTTTACGAAGCCATTCACGATCAGCGCGACAGCTTCCTCCTCGGGAATGCCGCGCTGCATGCAGTAGAACAGCTGATCCTCGGAAATCTTCGACGTGGTCGCTTCATGCTCGAACTGCGCCGAGGAATTCTTCGCCTCGATGTAAGGCACGGTATGCGCGCCGCACTCCTCACCAATCAGAAGAGAGTCGCATTGCGTGAAGTTGCGTGCGTTCGCCGCCTTCTTCATCGCCGTGACCTGACCGCGATAGGTGTTGTTGGAATGCCCGGCCGAGATGCCCTTGGAGATGATGCGGCTCGACGTGTTCTTGCCGATGTGGATCATCTTCGTGCCGGAATCGATCTGCTGGCGTCCGTTCGACACCGCGATCGAATAGAACTCGCCACGCGAATTGTCGCCTCGCAGGATGCAGGACGGGTACTTCCAGGTGATGGCCGATCCCGTCTCGACCTGCGTCCAGGAAATGCGCGAGTTCGTGCCACGGCAATCGCCACGCTTGGTCACGAAATTGTAGATGCCGCCCTTCCCGTCCTTATCGCCTGGATACCAGTTCTGGACAGTCGAGTATTTGATCTCCGCGTCATCGAGCGCGACGAGTTCGACAACGGCCGCATGAAGCTGGTTCTCGTCGCGCTGCGGCGCTGTGCAGCCTTCGAGATAGGACACGTAGGAGCCGGCGTCGGCGATGATCAGCGTGCGCTCAAACTGGCCCGTGTTACGCTCGTTGATGCGGAAATAGGTGGACAGTTCCATCGGGCAGCGCACACCCGGCGGAATGTAAACGAAGGAGCCATCCGTAAAGACGGCCGAATTCATCGTCGCGAAGAAATTGTCCGACACCGGAACGACCGTGCCGAGATATTTGCGCACAAGATCGGGATGCTCGCGGATCGCCTCGGAGATCGGCATGAAGATCACGCCGGCTTTCTGAAGCTCTTTCTTGAAGGTCGTGGCGACCGAAACGGAGTCGAAGACGGCGTCGACGGCGACGCGCCCGCCATAACTGCCCTCCGACGGCGGCACCCCGGAGTCATCATCGCTTTCGAACGCGGACGGCTCGTCGGCCCGGCGCACACCGGCCAGGATTTCCTGTTCCTTCAGCGGGATGCCGAGCTTTTCATAGGTCCGCAGGATCTCCGGATCGACCTCGGCCAGCGAGGCCGGGCCCGACATGGATTTGGGAGCGGCGTAGTAATGGATGTCCTGAAAGTCGATCTCGGGGTAATCGAGGCGAGCCCAGGACGGGCTTTCCATCGTCTTCCAGCGTTCGAAGGCTTGGAGCCGCCATTCCAGCATCCACTCCGGCTCGCCCTTCTTGCCGGAGATCAAACGGATCGTATCTTCCGTCAGACCTTTGGGAGCGACGTCCATTTCGATCTGCGTCTCGAAGCCGTACTTGTACTGGTCGACGTCGATCCGGCGGACCTGATCAATGGTCTCCTGGACTGCTGGCATGCTCGTTCTCCATACTCGCCGGATTCAAAGTCCGGTGGTCGGTTATTCGGTCGGCATATATCGATTGCGCACGACCGTTGAAATGGTGATCCGCTGGAAAAAGTTGAAGATGCCCAGCCAGATTAGATTCGTCGTTTGTTTTCAGGCGGCTTTCGGGTTGCCGCCAGTCACGCTTCGTCGCCAAATCCGCTCGTAGGCAGCGGCGAATGTCTCGATGTCGCGCTCGGACGTTTCGAGCCCGAAGCTGACCCGAATCGCTCCTGCATCAGGATCGATGCGAACGCCGGCTCGATGGAGTGCGGTCAGAACGTGGCTCGCGCCAATCTTGCCGGAGGAGCAGGCCGAGCCGGCCGATACGGCGATGCCTTCGAGATCCAGTGCGATCTGCACAGTCTCGGCCCGCAGCTTGGGGTGATGCAGCGCCAAGGTCTGTGGCAAAGCCAATTCGCCCTGATTGACGAGAAGGCTCGCATCGAACGTTGCCAAACGCGCTCGGAGATAGCTCTTGAGAACCGCAAGCTCTCCGTGGCGTTGCGCCCGTACCGTCGCCAATTCGGCTGCCATGCCGAAACCCACGATAAGAGGGAGAGCCTCCGTTCCTGCACGCTGGCGCTTTTCCTGGGCGCCTCCAAGAATCAAAGGAGCCGGGCGAAACCCGTCATTGCGCAACACGAAGGCCCCGGTTCCCTTGGGGCCGCCGATCTTATGAGCGGACAGGATCACCGCATCCGCATGTTCCAAGCAATGCGAGATGGGCAGCCGCCCGACCATCTGTACCGCATCGATCACGAGACGGATCGCGAACCGGCGGCAAATTTCGGCGATCGGACCGAGGGGCTGGATCACACCGGTTTCGCTATTCGCGAGCGTTATGGCCAGAAGGCCCGGTCCAAGGCGGGCCCAGTCTTCAAGGGCTTGAGGATCAACGACCCCGTCCGCTGTGACCGGCAAGCGAATAAGTGTAGCCGCCGGAAAGCGTCCCCCATCCCGGATGCACGGATGATCGGTGTCGAGAACAGCCAGACGAGGCAAAACCACATCCTCACCAGCCGTCAGCCAATTCGGCGTGAGACAGGTAGCGGCGGCTTCGCTGGCGCCGCTCGTGAAGACGACATTTTCTGGCGATGAACCTACAAGCTCGGCGATCTGGCCACGAGCACGCGACAGCGCCGCGCGCGCCGAGCGTCCCTCGAAGTGAACGGAGGACGGATTGCCCACGAGGTCGAGCGCAGCCACCAGGGCCTCTCGAACCTCCGGCAGAAGCGGTGCACTCGCGTTGTAATCCAGATAGATGCGTCGCCCGAAAGCCGTCATCCCAAACCTTCGTTATGGATGGAACTGAAAGGGGTACGCGAAAATCGTTGTATTCGATCCGGTCCGCAGACTACATAGCCCCCTTGAGGGAAGCGTGTAGTTTTGAATCGTTCTAAGCCTAGAACCTACGAGGCTGCCTATCCTCCGTCAAGGTGCCGGCCTTCTCCGGCGCCGCTTCCTTGAGGTTTGCGAGAGATGCCCGAAGTCATCTTCAACGGTCCTGCCGGACGTTTGGAAGGCCGCTATCAGGCGGCGAAGGAAAAGAACGCGCCGATTGCGCTCGTCCTTCATCCGCATCCCCGCTTCGGCGGGACGATGAACAATCAGATCGTCTACCAGCTTTTCTATATGTTCGTGGAACGCGGCTTCACCACGCTGCGCTTCAACTTCCGCGGCATCGGCCGCAGCCAGGGCGAGTTCGACCATGGCTCGGGCGAGCTGTCGGACGCAGCCGCCGCGCTCGACTGGATCCAGGCCATCCACCCCGATTCCAAGAATTGCTGGGTGGCCGGCTATTCCTTCGGCTCCTGGATCGGAATGCAACTGCTGATGCGCCGGCCGGAGATCGAGGGCTTCATGTCCATCGCACCCCAGCCCAATTCCTACGACTTCTCGTTCCTAGCCCCTTGCCCCTCCTCGGGCCTCATCATCCACGGTGATAAGGACAAGGTCGCGCCGCCCAAGGATGTGCAGGGTCTCGTCGACAAGCTGAAGACGCAGAAGGGCATCCTCATCACACAGAAGACGATCGAGGGGGCGAACCATTTCTTCACCGACCATACGCCCGAGCTGATGGCCGAGTGCACGGAGTATCTCGATCGCCGTTTGGCTGGCGAACTCTCCGACATTCGACCCAAGCGCCTGAAATAAGATCGTTTTCGTGGGTGGCAGGCCGACGCCACCCCGATGGGAAAGAAAGACCATGCCGAAGTTCAAGTCCGATTTTCTGCGCGTCCTCGACGAGCGCGGCTTCATCCATCAGATCTCCGATCCCGAGGGTCTGGACGCGCTTGCCCTGAAAGGGCCGATCACCGGATATGTTGGCTACGATGCAACGGCGACGTCGATCCATATCGGCAACCTGATCACCGTCACGATGCTCTACTGGATGCAGGAGACCGGGCATAAGGCGATCAGCCTGATGGGCGGCGGCACCTCCATGGTCGGCGACCCCTCGTTCCGCGACGACCAGCGCCGCCTGCTGACGACCGACCAGATTCAAACCAATATCGACGGCATTCAGAGGGTGTTCGGCAACATCCTCCGATATGACGGCTCCAACCCCGCCATCATGGTCAACAATGCCGATTGGCTCCTGAAGCTCAATTACGTCGAGTTCCTGCGGGATGTCGGCCGGCATTTCTCCGTCAATCGCATGCTGTCCTTCGATTCGGTGAAGCTGCGGCTCGACCGGGAGCAGTCGCTCAGCTTCCTCGAATTCAATTACATGATCATGCAGGGCTACGACTTCACCGAGTTGAACCGCCAGTATGGTGCCGTTCTGCAGATGGGCGGGTCGGACCAGTGGGGCAACATCATCAACGGCGTCGACCTGTCGCACCGTATGGGCGGCCCTCAGCTCTACGCGCTGACGACGCCGCTTCTCACCAAATCCAGCGGCGAAAAGATGGGCAAGTCGGCCTCGGGCGCGGTCTGGCTCAACGGAGATCTCTTCAGCCCCTATGATTTCTGGCAATATTGGCGCAACACGGAAGATGCCGATGTCGGTCGCTTCCTGAAGATTTTCACGCGCCTTGCCTTGGACGAGATCGCTCGTCTGGCCAACCTCGGCGGCTCGGAGATCAACGAGGCGAAGAAGATTCTGGCGACGGAAGCCACGGCGATTGTGCATGGCCGCGACGCGGCGAGCCAAGCCGCCGAGACGGCGCGCACGACCTTCGAGGACGGCGCTTTGGCGGATAATCTTCCGACGGTGGAAGTCACGAAGGATGAGCTTGCCAGCGGCATCGGCATCCTCTCCCTGCTTGTCAAGGCCGGCTTGGCCGCGTCGAACGGCGAGGCTCGGCGGCATGTGTCGGGTGGAGCCGTCCGCCTTGCGGACCAAGCCATAGCCGATGACCGCAAGATCGTGGGCGAGGCGGAAATTCAGGATGGCGTCGTCAAGCTCTCGCTGGGCAAGAAGCGCCATGTGCTGGTGCGTGTGGCGGACTGAACAGCACGAACCGAAGAACAATTCTTCCGGAAGGCGGTCCCTCGGGCCGCCTTTTTCATTTGTAGGAGAAGATCTGCCGGAAGATGCCGGGCGCGATGACGGAGATCGGATTCACCACGAGGGTTGGAGACGCGAAAGGCCCATCCAATCGATAGGTGATGCCGATCAGCCCGCCTTCATTGCCATTGCCGAGAATCTGGCCGAGGACGGGGATTGCACCGAACATCCGGTTGATCCCGTAGGCCGGCATGAAGGAGCCGGAAACATCGATCTGTCCTCTGCCGTCATAGAGCGTTCCGTTGAAGCTGGACCCGAAGACGGGGCCTCGCAGGATGCCGTCCGACACTTTCAAGGCGGTGCCGGAATAGCTCAGCTTGGCTGACGCTTGATCAAAGAAGGCACGCTCCGTCTGGAGATTTTGCCCGACGGCCTGGGACAGAGTCTGCCCGTTTTGTCCGCCTGAGGACCCGACAATGCGCGACAGACGTGGCTCATCCACCAAGGTGAAATTGGCGACCTGCAGCGCGCCGACATAAGACGTATCCGCCGTTCCCAGGAGATCGAGCGAAGCTTGCCCCCCCTCCATATGCTGATAAAGACCCGCAAAAGCGAGAAGCGCCCCAAGGTCGCCGCTACGAAGACGTATGGCCTGAACAACGCCGCGCGGCGAAAGATCGCCGGACAGCGAGCCGCCACTGAGCGTTCCGCCGAGATTGAGCGCGGCAAGTTTCCCGCCCGCGCTGGCATAGTTCATCTCAAACCCTTGAATGGTCTGGCCGTTGAAACCGTTCAATCGGTCGATGTCGGCATTGATGTCGAACGTGCCGCCGCCGGGCTTGCGATCTTTCTTTCCGACGCTTGCCTTCAATTCGGCCAGGATCGGCCGAGCATCGAACTGCGACCCCTTGAGTTCCACGCCATAGCCGTTCCGGTGGCGCGTCACCGCGACCTCAACCTCATCTCCCGGATTGAGCGCAACATGTGTCAGCTTGGCAGTCGAGAGCCCGTCATTGGTGAGAAGGACCGTACCGCTTGCCGCAAAACCCTCGCCCTTCAGCGCGACGTCTTTGAGCGTCGTGCTGCCGCCGTCCTGATCGAGATCGAAGGACAGTCGCGCCGGTACGCCAGCCCCCTTTTTCCAGGCAATGAAGGGCAGATCGAGCGTCGCGTCGCGTAGGTCGAGTTCGACGTCGAAGCCGGAGGCACCTTGGGTCACGGAAGCCTTCGTGCTGCCGCCAACGACACCCTTCAGACTGGGAACGAGTTCGACCAGTTTCTTGCCGCCCACGGTTGCGGAAAGGTCGATCCGTCTTTCGCCGACGGGCCTCTCACCGAAAGGGAGGATGAAGCTGATATCGGCCGGAATGCCTTCGATGTCTGCATCGAGCGAGCCGCTCGCCTGTCCCGGGATCACATGGATCAAACCGTCCAGATTGGTGAGTCTGCGGCCCTGGATGGATTGGCCGGGATCAACCTTTTCCAGATTGGCTTCGACAGCCCAGCTTTCCACCTGACGATCGGCGGCGATATGCTCGCCGAAGCGCAGGCTCGCCTCGACGTGAACCGTCGCATTTCCCTTGATCTTCGCACTATCCAGATCGAGCGAGCGCAGCGCCCGAATCGGCTCCGAGTTCGCCACATCCAGGGCGTCGCGCAGCGGGCCCTCTGCCTTCAGATCGATTCCCAATGCGAGGTCGCGCGGGTTTCCGCTCGCAGGCTTCTGAAGGGTGACGGAAGCCGGCCCCAAAACAAGATCGGGATGATCCATCATGCCGGCACGGTCCACGAAAACCGTCGTCTTGCCACCTCTGGTTTCCAAGCGACCACTGGCATCGATCAAGCGTGGAACCGTACCGGCTGTCGAAAGGTCCATGTCGCGAAGATCGAGGTCGAGCTGCAATTCGCTGTCGGCGGGGGACTGCGTGGGCTTGAAGGCTTCGCCCAACCGAGATCGCAGCACATTGATCCGAATGGAACCGCTCGGCACGGCACCTTCATCGCCGACATGGGCTAGCACCCAGTGACGTGCCTTGCCGGAGATCATGAAGGGCCAGAAGGCCTTCACCGACCCTGCCGAAAGCTGATCTGCCTCGACCATGAGGGAGGTCACATCCGAGGGCGCGTGGCCGCGATAGATGGCATGGCCCGTCAGCCGCCCTTTGGGCGTTACCAGTTCGAGTTGCGACAGTTCGAGCGACTGAGCGGACGGATCGATCGAACCATCGATCCAGAACGTCCCATCCATGGGAGGCTCTCCCTCGGGCCGGCCGACACGGGAGAGAATTTGCCGGCTCCCGATCCGGAACTTCAACCGCTCCCTATCAGCCTCGGAGCCAGCCATCGCGACGGGTTCCAGAACACCTTCGAGATCGAAGGCGACATCTTCGAAGCGTACGGGGCTTGGCAAGATTTGGAAGCGGTCCTCGCCTTCCCGATATTCCACCCGTATGCTGGAGGGCTCCAGAGTCGTCCGGTTGAGCCCTAGTTGTAGATGGCCACCGCTTGCATGGAGAGCCAAGCCGAGAACGGCCATGCCGGTCTCACTCTGCCGATGCATCCCCGCTTCCAGCGAGACAGACGCGTCGCTGCCGAAAGGTCGATCGTCGGTCAAGTTATCCAGCGATGCCGGCGGAAGAACGGAGCCCAGATCGACTTCGCTGGACCGCAGCGAGAAGGACACGAGCCGCCCCGTCTCGCTATCGAAATTCGCAGCACCCCCGATCGAAACCGGAACGGCTCCGACATCCACTTTCGAGTAAAGGGACAGCGATCCGTCCAGCGCACGGTGGAGTTCCGCGCGGTCCAGATGGATGTCGGGAATGTCGGCAAAAGCGCCGGCAAAGCCTTCCACCGTGATGTCGACAAAAGCGACCGTATCGAAATGATAGGCCTGCAGCGCCTGAAGTTGGCGCTCGAGCGTTCGGATCGCGCGTTCGGCCACGCGAGACATCGGCGAACGCCCCGCTCCATTCTCAGCCGCTTGCGGCAGGCTAACGGGCTGAGAACTCGGGGACCGGACGGCGGATGTCTCTCCGAATGCCGCCAGATCGATCCGCGCCCTTTCGATTTCCAGCCGGCCGAATTCCAGCGAACCGCCCACCAGGGGAAGAAGTCGGACCGCCACGGACACGCGGCCGATTTCAGAACTAAGGTCGGGGTGGTCCTTTCGATGCAGAGACACGTCGTCCCATGTGAGGGCGAGGAGACCGTCGTTGCGAACTTCGAACCGCTGATCCCCCAACGACACTTCGTAGGCCGGGCCGAAAAGGCGGGACAGAGCCGCCTTGGTCTGCCCTTGGACGAACGCCTCGCCGGTAGACGTTCCCAGCAGAAGGAAGACGCCGGAACCCAAGACCAGAAGAAGAATGATCGCAAGGCTGACGAGACCGCCCAACAGGCGAACGATTCTCATCATTCAGCGGGCCTGCTCGTCGGGAGACGGGCGTGAGATCGGCCATTGGGCGTCGCGGCGGCTTGCGATGTCGGGAAGCATCGGTCCTTAACGTCTCGAACGCCTGAGATTAGGCAAAGTGGGTCTGCGATTTCGTCCGACTCCGGGCTGCGATCACCTCGGCCGGGTGGTATAGCCGACGAATGGCTAGCGGACTCTATCGTCGCCGCGCTCGTCATGCCGATCCATTTGGCCGAAAGGAAGGCTCCCGTGTCGATCCCGAATGTTGGACAAGAATGTCCTGATTTCGCTCTCCCGGAAAGTGACGGCTCGATCGTCACCAAAGCTTCGCTCAAGGGTCGAGCCTTCGTTCTTTATTTCTATCCCAAGGACGATACATCTGGCTGCACCACCGAGGCGATCGAGTTCACGGCCCTGATCGACCAGTTCGAGGCTCTCGGCGTTTCCGTCTTCGGCGTGTCGCCCGATAGTGTGCAGAAACATTGCCGCTTTCGCGACAAGCACGATTTGAAGGTTCACCTCGTGGCCGATGAGGATAAGAACCTGCTTCAGGCCTTCGGCGTCTGGGCCGAGAAAAGCATGTATGGCCGCAAATATTGGGGTGTCGAGCGTACCACGGCCTTGATCGATGCCGATGGCCGCGTTGTACGCGTGTGGCAAA
This sequence comes from Aureimonas sp. D3, assembly GCF_001463805.1. NCBI lineage: Bacteria > Pseudomonadati > Pseudomonadota > Alphaproteobacteria > Hyphomicrobiales > Aurantimonadaceae > Aureimonas > Aureimonas sp. D3. The sequence goes on from NZ_BBWM01000035.1 coordinate 111,725, forward strand.
AGGTTAAGGCGGGTGGCCATGCGGCCGAGGTTCTAGAGGCCGCCCAGAGCCTCAAGAGCCCGCAGGCGTGACTGACATTCCCGGCACGCTTCGGGCTGCGGCGATCAAAGCACTTTCGACCGTCGATCTGTCTGAAAAGGCGAGACTCACGACGGTGACGGCTGAGTTCTGGTTCGCCCGCAAGCTTGGCCTCTCCGCGCCGACCGATCCGCCCTCTCCGTCCCGGCCTGGCCGGCCTCTAAAGCCCGATCTCGTGCCGCCGCGCGACGTGCCGCGTCGTTCGGTCCACACGCTGGAGGGTCGGATCGCCATGATTCACGCCCTCGCCCATATCGAACTGAACGCCATCGACCTGGCGCTGGACATTGTCGCTCGGTTTTGTGGCCAGCCGGTTCCGCGATCCTTTTTCGATGGCTGGATGACAGTCGCGATGGAGGAGGCCAAGCATTTCGGCCTCCTTTCGGCACGCCTCGTCGATCTTGGATCGTTCTACGGCGCCCTGCCCGCCCATGACGGTCTCTGGCAGGCGGTGGAAGTCACGTCCCATGATCTGCCCTCTCGGCTCGCCATCGTCCCGCTGGTGCTCGAAGCACGCGGTTTGGACGTAACGCCCTCCCTTCTGGCCAAGCTGAAGGAGGTCGGCGATCCGCAAACAGGAGCCATTCTCGAGATCATCTACAATGACGAGAAGAAGCACGTCGCGATCGGGGCGAAATGGTTCCGCTTCCTATGCGCGCGTCACCGGATCGACCCGGCCCGGCGCTTTCAGGAGATCGTGCGGGAGTGTTTCCGCGGCGAGGTGAAGCCGCCCTTCAATGACCGCGCTCGGGCCGAAGCCGGTCTGACACCGACCTTCTATCGCTCGCTTTCGCCGCTTTCGAGCTGAGCGAAGCAAGGTATCAACGCTCCATTAACCCTAATCAACTCTAATCGCGCCGAACGGCGGAGGTCCGTGTGGTTTGGAGTCGAGGCGGATGGCACCCTCAAGCCAAGGGAACGTTTTCGGCAGCGGAGCTGCCGCGCGGACGATCATCATATCGCGTGGCAGCCTCGGTCAACGTTGGACCGTTCGCACCTGGGTAGCCGCATCGATTGCAGGCCTTGGCATTGGCGCCCTCATCGGCTGCCTCGTGTTCGGCGGCCTCTTCTTCTTTAACGACAATATCGTTCGCGCCCTGCTCGCTCGCGAAACGCGCATGACGAACGCTTACGAAGAGCGCATGGCAACACTCCGCACCGAGATCGACCGTCTGAAGACTGGGCAGACGAAGGTTCGCGAAACCGTGTCGGCGCAGGTGAAAGCGCTTCTGACCCAACAGGTGGAACTGACTGGACGGTTCGAGCAGCTTCAGCCCTTGCTCGAAAAAGCGCGGGACATGGGCATCCTGACGAAGGCGAGCCCCAATGCCGCGTCGGATGACGCATCGGCAGCCGGCCGAGAGCCATCGGCCCTTCCCACCGCGCCAAACAGTTCATCCCCAACCATCCCAACACGGCATCCCGAAGACATTAGCGCTTTGTCCCTGCGGCATGAGGATGTCAGCGAGATCGCGGGCCTCGTTCTGCCGACGATTCGAAAATCGGTAGACATGGTCAGCGACGAGCAGACCTCGACGATCGCCGAACTGGCCCGGACAACGCGGTCCCGCGCCGATCACCTGGCAGAGGTTCTAGGGTCGGTGGGCATCCGGGTCGAGGAGACGAAACCCGCCATCGGCGGCCCCTACATTCCGGCCGACGGCGAGCTGTCTTTCTCGAACAGTCTCAACCTTCTGGATCAGGCCTTGCAGACCTACGGCCGGCTGAAAACCAAATCGGCCCGCGTACCCCTGGCCGACCCGCTGCCCGGCGCACGGGTCACATCGACCTTCGGCGTGAGGTCCGATCCGTTTTTTCGACGCGCGGCGCTGCACAGCGGCGTTGATCTGGCAGCTCCGACCGGCACTCTGGTCAGAGCCACCGCGAGCGGCAAGGTCGTGTCGGCCGGCGAGGCTGGCGGGTATGGAATGATGGTCGAAATCGACCATGGCAACGGGTTCAGCACGCGCTACGCGCATCTCTCCGAAATCGACGTTGCCAGTGGTTCGGCGATCAAAGCCGGGCAGATCGTCGGACGCGTCGGGAGCACCGGTCGAAGCACGGGCTCGCATCTTCATTACGAAGTGCGGACGGATGAAACACCGGTCGATCCAGAGCGATATATTCGCGTCGGACGCAAGCTCGCCAAACTCTGAGTTATCGCAATTTGCAAAAAACCTCCGTCCGGCACAGCCGAACGGAGGTTCAGAGAGATGAGCGACGCGTTACCGCATCGCCCGAGGTGATATTAGTCGATGTCGGCGACTTCGACGTCACCACCGAAAACACGCTGCGCGAGCGCGGCTTCGATGAAGTCATCCAGACTGCCGTCCAGCACCTGTTGCGGTGCCGTGCTTTCCCTGCCGGTCCGCAGATCCTTCACCAGCTGATAGGGCTGGAGAACGTAGGACCGGATCTGGTGCCCCCAGCCGATGTCGGTCTTGGAGGCGGCGGCGGCGTTGGCCTTTTCTTCCTGCTTTCGCAGCTCCTCCTCGTAGAGGCGGGCACGAAGCATGTTCCAGGCCGTGGCGCGGTTCTTGTGCTGCGAGCGCTCGCTCTGACACTGCACCACGATCCCGGTCGCCAGATGTGTGATACGCACCGCCGAGTCGGTCGTATTGACGTGCTGACCACCCGCACCCGAGGCGCGATAGGTGTCGATGCGAACATCGGCTTCGCTGACATCGATTTCGATCGAATCGTCGACGACCGGATAAACCCAGACCGAAGCGAAGGAGGTGTGCCGCCGCGCCTGACTGTCGTACGGCGAGATGCGCACGAGACGATGCACGCCGGACTCAACCTTCATGCGGCCATAGGCGTTGTGGCCCTTCAGAAGAATGGTCGCGGACTTGATGCCCGCTTCTTCTCCCGAATGCTGTTCCAGCACTTCGACCTTCAGCTTCGCCCGCTCGCCCCAGCGCATATACATGCGAAGGAGCATGGAGGCCCAGTCCTGGCTTTCGGTGCCACCTGCGCCGGAATGGATTTCGACATAGGTGTCGTTGCCGTCAACTTCGCCGGACAGAAGCGTCTCGATCTGGCGTTCGGCGACTTCCTTCTGAAGCGCGCGAATACCGGCCTCGGCCTCGGTCACGATTGACTCGTCACCTTCCTCGTCGCCCATGGCGATGAGTTCGACGTTGTCGCGAAGACCGCGTTCGATCGCGAGAATGCCGTTGATGCCCGAGTCCAGACGCTGGCGCTCCTTCATGAGGCGCTGAGCCTCCTGCGGATCGTTCCAGATGGACGGGTCTTCGGCGGCCGCGTTCAGCCGATCGAGTTCTCGAAGGGACTGATCCCAGTCAAAGATGCCTCCTCAGCAGGCTTACGGCCTGCTGGATTTCGTCGACAATGGATTGGATCTCGGCTCGCACGCCGCTCTCCCTCGTTTACAATGAAAAGGGTTGGAATGACGCGGACCATAGGCACCACGTCACGCCCTGTAAAGCTGACACAAAAGCGGTTTAGAACAGACCGCCCGCGCCTGACACGATCGCCTGCTGCGCCTCGGCCGGCAGCGGCTGCGAGGCGACCGAGCCGCCGCCCCCTTCGCCGATCACCTGATAGACGTTGGACGGGCCCGTGCCGGGCTTGAACGCCTCGATGATCGCATCCTTGGAATTGGGGTCGGCCGCCATGCCGGTCCGCCTGTCGACGGCAACCTGCGTCATTCCCTCGGGAATACGGAAATCGGCGACGGGCTTGCCGGCGATCGCATCCTTCATGAAGTCGACAAAGACCGGCGCCGCGAAACCGCCACCGGTTCCGCCATGGCCCAAGGGCTGAGGGTTGTCGTAGCCGAGATAGACGCCTGTCACGAGGTTCGGGGTGAAGCCAACGAACCAAGCATCCTTCTCGTCATTGGTCGTCCCCGTCTTACCGGCCGCAGGCACGCCCAGTTCCTTGACGACGGTCGCCGTGCCGCGCTGGACCACGCCTTCCATCATCGAGGTGATCTGATAGGCGGTCATGGGATCGAGAACCTGCTGGCGATCATCGATCAGTTCGGGTTCGGGCTGATCGGACCAGGCCGCGTCATTGCACTGATCGCACTTGCGGTTGTCATGCTTGTAGACGGTGCGCCCATAGCGGTCCTGCACCCGGTCGATCAGGGAGGGCTCGATGGACCGCCCGCCATTCGCCATCACCGAATAGGCCGAGACCATGCGCATGACTGTCGTTTCGCCGGAACCGAGCGCCATCGGGAGATAGGGCATCATCTTGTCGTAGATGCCGAATCGCTCCGCATATTCGGCCACGAGTTTCATGCCCATGTCCTGCGCGAGGCGAACGGTCATGAGATTGCGGCTTTTCTCGATGCCTGTGCGAAGCGTCGATGGACCGGCGAACTCGCCACCATAATTCTTCGGCTCCCAGAAACCGCCCGTCCCGTTCGGGATCGAGATCGGCGCATCGAGAATGACGGACGCCGGCGTGTAGCCATTGTCGAGCGCGGCCGCATAGACGATCGGCTTGAACGACGAGCCAGGTTGGCGATAGGCTTGCGTTGCACGGTTGAATTCGGACTGGGCATAGGAGAATCCGCCGACCATGGCGAGAACGCGACCCGTATGCGGGTCCATCGCAACCAGCGCGCCCTGTACGCGAGGCGGCTGACGCAGGCGGTATTCGCTGCCATCGCCCTTCTTCTCGACATAGACGACATCGCCGCGTTGAAGCACCCGATCGGCGGTCTTCACCGAGGCGCGCCGACCGCCCTCGACCATCGAGAGCGCCCAGCGCATGTCCGATAGCGCGATCGTGCCGATCTCGCGCTCCGGACCGCGCCGGCCCGAGGGCAGTTTGTCAGGCTGGAGGCCGATGCTCACCGAGTTCGCATCCGTGGTCAGAACCACCGCGAGCTGCCATTCGGGAACGTCCGACAGGCCTTCGATCTCACCCAGCGGTGTGCCCCAGTCATTGCCGAGTTCGATGGTTTTGACCGGCCCCCGGAACCCCTTGGCCTGGTCGTATTGGACGAGGGCATGTTGCAGCGCCTTGCGCGCCTCGACCTGCATATGCGGATCGATCGTGGTCCGCACCGAGAGACCACCTTCGTAGAGGGCGTTCACGCCATAGCGCGAGATGATGTCGCGCCGAACCTCTTCGGTGAAATATTCCGCCGATGGCACGTAGGCGTTGTTGGAGCGCGTCTTGATCCCAAGCGGCTTCGCGATGGCCTTATTGGCTTCGTCCTGCGTGATGAAGCCGTTCTCGGCCATGCGCTGGATAACCCAATTGCGGCGCGCCAACGCCTCGTTCGGGTTTCGGAACGGATTGTAGTTTTCAGGCGCCTTGGGCAGAGCCGCGAGGTAGGCGACCTCTTGGATTTCCAGCTCGTTCACGGACTTGTCGAAATAGGACAAGGACGCGGCTGCGTGGATGCGCGTCATCACTGGCGGCTCGTATTTCTCCAGAACCTGATAGTCCGGCAGGTCTTCGCTCATCTTGGCGACATAGACGCCGACGCCACCCGCCCCGATCAGCGCGAGCACCGACCCGATGCCGAAGAAATAGCCGAGCAGCTTGATCATCGTGACCCTATCGCCTGCATTCTGGATTCGCCCGAACAGCACGCGACCGGGTCGCGCGGTCCCGAACCCGCGAGTGCGCGACATGGCCGGGAGTTTGGACTTCCTTCATAAATGAGGCGCCCCGATGTTGCGAGGCGCCAATGCGTGTTAGCTGTGGCAATTGCGCCACGTGGAACGCTCGCGTCAATTCGCGCTGCGTTGATCCACGATCGAGCGATGCCGGGAAAACGCCTCGATCGACCGCGCCAAAATGGACGCGACCTTCTTCTGCCAGTCGGGCGAGGTCAGGAGTTTCTCCTCCTGTTCGTTGGAAAGGTATCCCATCTCGACCAAGACCGACGGCACATCGGGGGCTCGCAGAACGCGAAAACCGGCCGACCGCTTGGGATTGTTGATCAGGCGAACGCCGCCGTCCTTCAATTGCGCTACCAGCCCGAGGGCGAAATGCTCCGAGAAGCCCTCGGTCTCCTGTCGAACGAGGTCCACGAGGATGTCATGGATTTCCGGAGCGTCCTGGTCCCATTCGGCGCCAGCAAAACGATCGGCGGAGTTTTCGCTATCTGCCAGTTCGCGCGCCAAGCCGTCCGACGCCTTCTCCGAAAGGGTATAAACGGTCGCCCCCCGCAGATCCTTGTAACGGATCGAGTCGGCATGGAGCGAGACGAAAAGGCCCGCCTTCGCCCGGCGGGCAATGGCCGCCCGCTCGTTCAAGGGAATGAACGTGTCGTCCTCGCGCGTCATCAGCACTTTGATATTGGGATAAGCCGAGAGCGCGTCGCGAAGGGCGAGACCGAACGCGAGATTGACGGCCTTCTCTTCCGTACCCTTCTCGCCGGTCGCCCCGCGATCGATTCCCCCATGGCCCGGATCGATGACGATGACGAAAGGATCGGACGCCCGGCGCGGCTCAACGTGATCCGCGACGGACGCCTCGCGGGCTTTCGCCGGCACCACGAAATCCGCCTCCCGGCCTTTGCGCAGCGTCAGGAGGATCAGCGTTCGCCCATCCTCCTGTCGAGACGTGAGCTTCGGTTTGACCGCACTATTGAGTTCGAGAAGCAATCGGTAGCGATCGGCGGCGACCAGCCCCTGCTTCACCCCCCGCACCCAATGCGCGCCTTTCGTAATCGGCGCTGCGGCCGCCGAGAGCGTGGCGTCGAAATCCAGCGCCAATCGATAGGGCGACTTGAGCGTCAGAAGATCGGGCTGCGCCGCACCGTCCAACTCGATCTCCACGTCGTCGCCCTCATCCACCGACGTCAGTCGAATCGCCGTAATGACGGAGGGGTCGGCCGCTTGCGCTGGCAGCAAACCGGTAACGAACAGAAGAAAAAGCACCGCAAGGCAACGAAGAGTTTGAGACATGCAGTTGGCAACCGGGGGTCTGGCGGCAAGTTGAGCCGGTTCTAGGCGACGAACATGGGTAGGAACTGCCCTCTGGAGAGGCCTGGCACTTGTTTAGGCGCGTCCCACGCCATAAAAGCAGAAGTGAGGCTACCGCGTCGATTGCGGAACGGCTTCGCGACCGATCGGAAAGACGAGATCTCGTCTCCGAGCCGAGACGCGAGGCCCGACCGAACCAGCGATCGATCGTGACGAGCCTTCGACAAATTTTCTCCGTTCGAGACAGTCTCGACGGACTTCCATCATGCGGGACGGCCGTCAGGTTGGCTGCATGTCTTTCATCGGCCGATGAAACGGCCACCCATTTATTGCAGGTCGCGAGCGCGTGTCGTCAGCAGTGTTTTCATCCCGGATAGACCGCCGCCAGATTGGGCAGGCGAAGCATCCTTTGACCGGGACCATGCTGTTTGCAAACCGCTCGGCACCTGCCGGCCCGCCCTTTCCGATCTTTCAACCGGCGTTATCCGCCGGATCGTTCGGCAGGCTCCGGGTCTCGGAGTTGAGATTTCATGGCAAACAAGATGTTGATCGATGCGTCGCATCCGGAAGAAACCCGGGTCGTCGTCGTCAAGGGTAACCGGATCGAAGAATTCGATTTCGAGTCCGAACACAAGAAGCAGATCAAGGGCAATATCTATCTCGCGAAGGTGACACGGGTCGAGCCGTCGCTGCAGGCCGCCTTTGTCGAATATGGCGGAAACCGGCATGGCTTCCTCGCCTTCAGCGAGATCCATCCCGACTACTACCAGATCCCTGTGGCGGATCGTCAGGCCTTGATCGAGGACGAACTCGCCCGCGCGGCCGAGGAAGAAGAAGAAACCGAACGCAAATCCGCCCGAGACAGTCGCGCGCGCTCGCGCCGCTCGCGTGAAATGGAGGCGAAAGCCGCTGACGCGGGTGACGACAGCGTCTCGGAAAACGTCTCCGGCATCGAGGACGTCCCTGATACCGAGGAGGAAATCTCCGAGGTGGGCTCGGCCCAGGTCGGCAATTACGGCGAAACGGATGGCGAGGACAGCTCCGCATCCGAGAGCGCCGACACGTCCGACGAAGAGGATTCGGGCGAGCAGCCCGCAGAGCCTGTAGCCTCTGACGAAACGCAGAAGGATGGTAATCGCCGGCGTCGGCCGCGCCGTCGCACGCGTGGGTCGGACGACGATGCGCCGTCCGGCGAGGACGAGGCGGAACAGATCGACGATCTCGGCAGCGAAGACGCGATGGAAGAGGTGCCGGTTCGCACCCGCGCTCCTCGCAAGAACTACAAGATTCAGGAAGTTATCCGTCGCCGCCAGATTCTGCTCGTTCAGGTGGTCAAGGAGGAACGCGGCTCCAAGGGCGCCGCGCTGACGACCTATCTCTCGCTGGCGGGCCGCTATTCGGTTCTCATGCCGAACACGGCGCGAGGCGGCGGAATTTCGCGCAAGATCACCAACGCTGCGGATCGCAAGCGGCTGAAGGATGTCGTGCGCGATCTCGACGTGCCGCGCGGCATGGGCATCATCCTCCGTACGGCCGGTGCCAATCGCACCAAGGCCGAGGTCAAGCGCGACTACGAATATCTGATGCGCCTCTGGGAGACGGTTCGCACTCTGACGCTTCAATCGATGGCGCCGACCCTCGTCTACGAGGAAGGCAGCCTGATCAAGCGCTCGATTCGCGATCTCTACAACAAGGACATCGATCAGGTTCTTGTGGCGGGTGAAGCCGGCTACCGCGAAGCCAAGGACTTCATGCGGATGCTGATGCCAAGCCAGGCCAAGGTCGTGCAGCCCTACCGGGACCCGACGCCGATCTTCGCGCGCCAAGGCATCGAAGCGCAGCTCGACAAAATGGTGCAGCCGAACGTGACGCTGAAGTCCGGCGGCTACATCATCATCAACCAGACGGAAGCGCTGGTGTCGATCGACGTCAACTCGGGCCGCTCGACCCGCGAGCACTCCATCGAGGACACCGCTTACCAGACCAATCTGGAGGCCTCCGAAGAGATCGCGCGCCAGTTGCGCCTGCGCGATCTCGCAGGTCTGATCGTTATCGACTTCATCGACATGGAGGAGAAGCGCAACAACCGGAACGTCGAGAAGCGCCTGAAGGATTGCCTGAAGGACGATCGCGCTCGCATCCAGGTGGGCCGCATCTCGCATTTCGGCCTTCTGGAAATGAGCCGCCAGCGCATCCGCGCGAGTGTGCTCGAATCCACCATGCAGACCTGCCCCGTCTGCAACGGCAACGGCTTTATTCGTTCGGCGTCCTCGCTGGCGCTGCATGTCCTGCGCACGGTCGAAGAGCATCTCCAGAAGCACGGGACGCACGACCTCATCGTCCGGGTGCCGACCGCGACAGCGCTCTACATTCTGAACGAGAAGCGCCGCACGATCGATGAACTTGAGGCCCATTATGGGCTCCACATCATGCTGGAAGCCGTGGAAGGTCACGGCCATCAGCATATCGCGATCGAACACGGCGCCGAGGCGGTTCAGCGTCCGCGCCCCCAGCCGGTTCGCCCAATCAGCCTCGCCCCGGATGATCTGATTGAGGTCATGCCGGAGGAAGACGAGATCGTTGCCGAGGTGATGGACGACACGGAGGCCGCGACCGAGACGGAAGGCTCCGATGACGATCGCCGCGACGGTTCGCGTCGCCGTCGTCGCCGTCGTCGCAACGGGCGCAAGTCCGATGCCGCTGGTCAGGACAACGATATCGAAAGCGTCTCCGACGAGGAGGACATCGCCGCCGATGACGAAACCACATCGTCGGAAGCAGACGTAGAGGTGGATGGTGAGGATGCCGAGTCCGAGGCGGCGGCAGGTCACGATGAAGATGGCAAGAGCCGCAAGCGTCGTCGCCGTGGCCGGCGCGGTGGCCGTCGCACCCGCGAGGACGAGGCCAATGACGCGCCGGTCATGGATGTCGCCGAAGGCGCTGGCTCGAACGAAGCTTTGCCAGATGTCGTGTCGGACGATGTTGCCGAGGAACCGGTGGAGGTCGATGCGACCGCTCCCGTCGAGATTGGCGACGTGGCCGAACGCTCGTTCGAGCCGGAGATGACGGACGCCGTCGACGCCATGGCGGGAGTCGATCTCGATGCTCGCCCGCTCGGTGAACTCGAGGCGGACCGGAACAGCGATGTGCCGGATGAGAACGAAGTCATGGCAGCCACAGCCGAAGCAGGCGCATTGATCGACGGAAACCCGCCTCTGGATGAGGTCTTCCCGTCGGACAGCACGCCCTCGACCGAAGCCGAAGACAACTCGGCTGAAGAGGCCTCCCGCGGTCCACGACTGACGACCAACGGCGTCGATCAAGAAAGCGAACAGGACGATCGTCCCAAGCGCACGGGCTGGTGGTCGCGTCGCGGCTTCCTCTGATTGAAACCAAAAGGGCGGCTCTCGAGCCGCCCTTTTTGCATCGAGTGTCTTGCCGCCTCTCAGGCCTTCAGAAAGCCCGCCAACCTTTCGGTCGCTTCCGCCAGTTCGGATGTGGAGCCGGCATAGGACAAGCGCACGAAATGCTCCCCCGCCACCGGATCGAAGTCGATCCCAGGCGTCAGCGCGACATGACTGCTTTTGAGGACGCGGCTCGAGAACTCGCTCGCGCTCCCCATCCCAGCAGGAAGGCGCGCATAGGCGTAGAAGGCGCCGTCGATCGGAGCGATATCGGAAAATCCGAGCGACGGTAGACGCTGCGCAAGGATCGCGCGGTTGCGAATGTAGGTCTGCTTGATCTCTTCGAGTTGATCGCGCGTTTCGAATACCGCTTCGGCCGCGACCTGACTGAGTTCTGGCGCGGAGATATAGAGGCTTTGTCCGATCCGCTCCGAGGCTCGCACCAGCGAAGCGGGCAAGACGAGCCAGCCGATGCGCCAGCCGGTCATGCAGTAATATTTCGAAAACGAATTGACGATGATGGCGCGGTCGGAAAATTCCAGCGCGGACGTGTCGCGCTCGCCATAGGTCAGGCCGTGGTAAATCTCGTCCGAGATGAAGGCGATCCCCTCCGCATCGCAGAGCTCAAGCAACGCCTTCAACTCGCTGCGTGGGGTGACCGTCCCTGTCGGATTGGCAGGGCTGGCAATGAGGACGCCATGAATCGGTTCCCGGCGATGCGCTTCGAGCAGCCGTTCCGCCGTCAGGATGTAATCCTCGTCCGCGCCGACCGGGATCTCCACGGGCACCAATCCAAGAGCTTTCAGGATATTGCGATAGGCGGGGTAGCCCGGATTGGCGATGGCAACACGGTCCCCGACATCGAAGGCCGTCAAGAACGCGAGATTGAAGCCCGCCGACGAACCGGTCGTAACCATGATTCGTTCGGGCGGCACGTCGACGCCGTAGGTCTCGGCGTAATGGCGCGCGATGCGCCGTCTCAGTCCGATCCGGCCCAGAGCGTCCGTATAGCCGATGCGGCCGGCGCGAAGAAACGCCTCCGCCGCTTCGGCCGCATGGGGCGGTATGGGCGCGGAGGGCTGGCCGACAGCAAGAGAAATGACGTTGACGCCCGCTGCCGTCATCCGGTTCGCTTCCGCCAGAACGTCCATCGCCCGGAACGGGTCGATTTCGGAGCGTCGGGATGCTTTGATGGGACGGCTGGTGTACATGTCTGGTCTCACAATCGCCAAGGCGCCTTATTTTCCCGGCAAGGGAAAGGGTGTCTGTAATCCGTTCATAGGGGCCGGTCGGGGAGCATGGGAAGGGTCGCAATGAAAGAATGGCGCCGGCAATTGTCGACAGCCTGCCTCGCGGTTGCGCTCGCCTTTTCCTGCGTGATGCCGACCGCTACGCCATCCTTCGCTCAGTCCGCCGGGCAGCGTCGCCTGCCGGTGGTCCGCGACGCGGAAATCGAAAGCCTCGTTCGAGACTACGCGTCGCCGATCCTGAAGGCTGCCGGGCTGTCGCCGAGCCGGGTCGAGATCGTCCTCGTCAACGATCTCAACTTCAACGCCTTCGTGGCGGGCCGCCGTATCTTCATCAATACGGGAACGCTGCTCGATTCCGAAACGCCCAACGAGACCATCGGCGTGATTGCCCACGAGGTCGGCCATCTGGCGGGCGGCCATCAAGAGCGACTGCGAGATCAGATTGCCCGCGCGCAGACCATCGCCGTTGTCGCGGGTCTGATCGGTGCGGGTGTCGCGGCGGCGGGCGCGGCGTCGGGTTCGGGCGCTGTCGCAGGCCTCGGCAGCGGCCTGATGACAAGCGGAAGCGGCATCGCGCAGCGCGGATTGTTCTCCTATCAGCGCACCGAAGAAACCACAGCCGACCGCTCCGCCCTCACCTATCTCCAAAAGACCAATCAGTCTCCCAAAGGTCTTCTCGACAGTTTCGAAGGGCTGATGCGCAAGAACATGCTCGCGGGCATCTCGCGCGACACCTATCTTTCCTCGCATCCGGCTCCGCAGGACCGGATCGGCTTCCTGCAGACGGCCGCGCACGAGAGCCCTTTCTTCGACAAGAAAGACTCGCCAGACCTCCAGTTGCGACACGATTTCGCCCGCGCCAAGATCGCCGCCTATAATGGTGGTGCCGCGCAGGTGCGTCGCAGCTTCGGACGGCAGCTTCACTCCCTTCCCGCCCTCTACGGCGACGCGATCGCAACGCATCTGGCGGGCTCGCCGAAAGCGGCGCTCGACAAGATCGACGCTCTCATCGTCAAGCAGCCGAATAATCCTTGGTTTCACGAATTTCGCGGTGAGATTCTGATGACCGCTGGTCGCGCCAACGAGGCCGAAGCTGCCTTCCGCAAGGCGGCCAAACTCGACCCTTCGAAGTCCGGGCTCATTCAAGCCTCCATTGGTCAAGCCATCGTCACCGGGGGCCGGCCCGAGAAGATGAAGGACGCCGTGGCCCAGATCCAGCGCGGCTTGGAAGCCGATCCCGGCAACTCGTCCGCCTACCGTTTCCTGGCCATGGCGTATGGCAAGCTCGGCCAGATCGGGGACGCAGAACTCGCGACCGCCGAGGGCTACTGGGAGGCCGGCAACTTCAAGGACGCGAAGGTCTTCGCCGCTCGCGCTCAGCAAAAATTCCGCCCGAACTCGCCGCAATGGCGAAGGGCACAAGATATCCTCGTCACAAAGGTCAAGCGTCCATGACATCTCCACGCCGCTCGTCGACTCGCATTCGCCGAGCCGGCTCTCTTCTTCTGGCGCTGACTTTCGTCGCGAGCGCGGTCCCCGCCCAAGCGTTCGATGACGCCCAGACCAAGGACATCGAAGGGATCGTGCGCAACTATCTGCTGACGCACCCGGAAGTCCTGATCGAATCGATGCAGGCTCTAGAGGCCAAACGAACGGCCGAGGAAACCCATAGCCGCCGCCAAACGATCGAAACGTCCCGAGCCGCCTTGGAATCCACGCCCGCTGGCACAGCGCTCGGCGCGAAGGACAGCGACGTCACGCTGGTGGAGTTCTTCGACTACAATTGTGGCTACTGCAAACGCGCGGCCAGCGATATGGAAGTGCTGCTCGATAGCGACAAGAAGCTTCGTGTGGTTCTGAAGGAAATTCCCGTGCTCGGGCCTGCATCCGAGGCTGCGAGCCGTGTCAGCCTCGCGTTTCGTTCGCTGAAGCCTGAGAGCTATGGCGCGTTCCAACGCCAGTTGCTGGCGAGCAAGGCACAGGTCGATGAGGCGCGTGCCCTACAAGTGGCCAAAGACTTCGGCGTCGAGGCATCCGCTTTGAAGCCGCTTCTCCAGAGCTCCAGCATTCAGACGGAACTGCAACAGGCCGGTGCCTTGGCCATGGCCCTCGGCATCGACGGAACACCCAGCTACGTCGTCGGGGATGAAGTGGTCGCTGGCGCGGTTGGAGCCGACGCCTTGGCTCAGAAAATCGCCAACGTGCGCCAATGCGGGAAGGCGTCCTGCTAAGATTCCTTGCCAAAGGCGTAAAAAGGGAGCTTTTCCCGCAACCTGCCCCGGTCTATACGCCGTGGGAGACAGGATCGCGGCCTGACCGGACGTGGCGCGCGGATGCGAACGAGACGAACCGATCCCCCACCAGAAAAGCCCCAGAGCACGGGGCCGTTTTCTGGACGGGATCGACACCGCAACCGCTGCGCGGCGACGTCGCCGCGACCTCCCATGATTTCATTTCGAAGGATCCCCATGCAGAACCCGGAAACGAAAGTCGATCGGTCTCTCGTCCGCGAACTCGCCGACATTCTGAACGACACCGATCTGACGGAGATCGAAATCGAACAGGGTGAGCTTCGAATTCGGGTCTCTCGCAAGAAAGAATATATCCAAGGCGGCTACGCCGCGAGCATCCCGATGCCGGTTGCCGCGCCTGCCATGCCGGCCGCCACTCCTACGGCCGCCCCTGGCACACCAGCGCCTTCCGCCGGTCCCGAGGTCGGCTCCGTCCCCTCGCCCATGGTTGGTACGGCCTATCTCTCGCCCGCACCAGGCGCGAAAGCCTTCATCGAGATCGGCCAGTCGGTGAACGAGGGGGACACGCTGCTGATCATCGAAGCCATGAAGACGATGAATCAGATTCCGGCGCCGCGCTCGGGAACGATCAAGCGCATCTGCGTCGATAATGGACAGCCCGTCGAATACGGCGAAGCGCTGGTGGTGATCGGCTGAGCCGATCCTGCCTCCCGCACTCAGTGCCCAGCCGACCGATGAAAGGCCCGTCATGTTCAACAAGGTTCTGATCGCCAACCGTGGCGAGATCGCGTTGCGCGTTCTGCGCGCCTGCAAGGAGCTCGGCATCGCCACCGTCGCGGTCCACTCGACCGCCGACAACGCCGCGATGCATGTCCGCCTAGCGGACGAAAGCGTTTGCATCGGCCCCCCGCCCGCTCGCGACAGCTACCTGAACATTCCGCAGATCCTTGCAGCCTGCGAAATCTCCGGGGCGGACGCCGTTCATCCAGGTTACGGCTTTCTGTCGGAAAACGCGCGCTTTGCCGATATTCTCGACGCCCACAACATTACCTTCATTGGCCCGACGGCCGACCATATCCGCGTGATGGGCGACAAGATCGAAGCCAAGCGGACGGCCCAGAAGCTGGGCATTCCGGTGGTGCCCGGCTCGGCCGGCGCAGTGACGGACGATGGCGAGGCAGCCCGGATCGCGACGGAAATCGGCTTCCCCGTCATCATCAAGGCCTCGGCTGGCGGCGGTGGGCGCGGCATGAAGGTGGCCAAGACGGCGGCCGATCTCTCGGTCGCTCTGGCCACGGCCCGCTCCGAAGCGGGCGCGGCCTTCGGTGACGACGCAGTCTACATCGAGAAATATCTGGAGAAGCCTCGCCATATCGAGGTGCAGGTTTTCGGCGACGGAATGGGCAAAGCCATTCATTTGGGCGAGCGCGACTGCTCGCTTCAGCGCCGGCATCAGAAGGTCTGGGAAGAGGCGCGCTCTCCGGCTCTCGATGATGCCCAGCGCAAGCGGATCGGCGAGATCTGCGCCAACGCCATGGCGGAAATGCGCTATCGAGGTGCCGGCACGATCGAGTTCCTTTACGAGAATGGCGAGTTCTATTTCATCGAAATGAACACCCGCCTTCAGGTCGAGCATCCCGTGACGGAGGCGATCACCGGTCTCGATCTCGTGCATGAGCAGATTCGAGTGGCGGCCGGCCTCGGCTTGTCCGTGCAGCAGTCCGATATCAACTTTCTCGGCCACGCGATCGAATGCCGCATCAATGCGGAAGACCCACGAACCTTCGCGCCATCGCCCGGGCAGATCACCTATTATCACGCGCCGGGTGGCCTTGGCATTCGCGTCGATTCGGGTGTCTATCAGGGCTACTCGATCCCGCCCTTCTACGACAGCTTGATCGGCAAGCTGATCGTTCATGGCCGCACGCGCAATGAGTGCCTGATGCGTCTTCGGCGTGCCTTGGACGAGATCGTCGTCGACGGTGTGAAGACCACCCTGCCCTTGTTCCAGGATCTGGTGGAGAACCCGGACATCCAAGCCGGCCAGTACGACATTCACTGGTTGGAACAGTATCTCGCTCGATCCGCTCCGGCGGCTTGAGGCGGATTTGGCCTCCGGACGGCGCGACGATGATTTCCGGCTCACGCCGGAAATCCTGTTGAGAGCCTATGCGGCCGGCATCTTCCCCATGGCGGAAGATGCCGACGACGATTCGATCTACTGGGTCGATCCCACCATGCGCGGCATCCTGCCTTTGGATGGGTTCCACGTCCCGCGCAGCTTGATCAAGACGATCAAACGACAGCCGTTCGATGTTCGGGTCGACACGGCTTTTGCGGCTGTTCTGGATGGATGCGCTGAGCCCGCGCCCGGCCGCGAGCACACCTGGATCAACGCCCAGATTCGCGACCTCTATCTCTCGCTACACGCAATGGGATATGCTCATTGCATCGAAGCCTGGATGGATGGCCAACTGGTGGGCGGGCTTTACGGCGTCAGCCTCGGCGGCGCCTTCTTCGGCGAGAGTATGTTCTCCCGCTGTACCGATGCCTCGAAAATCCCGCTTGTCTATCTCTGGGATCGCCTGAAGCGCGGCGGCTATACGCTGCTCGACACGCAATTCATCACCGCGCATCTCTCGCGCTTCGGGGCCACCGAAATTCCGCGCGCGGATTATCGTCTCATGTTGGACGAAGCGCTGGAACGCAACGCGACCTTCTATCCGGCCGGCGCTGGAACGCTGGACTCTGTTTTGCAATCTTTGAGCCAGACGTCGTAGACAGGATGCTCGACCGCGTTGAGACCGGGCGAGTCCGCAAACATCCAACCGGAAAAGATCCGCCTGATCTGTCGATCCAGCGTGATCTCGTCCACTTCCACGAAACTGTCGGTTTTCGGCGCTTCGTTCTGCGAGCGCGTGTAGCAGGCGCGCGGGGTCACCTGCAGCGTGCCGAACTGCACCGTCTCATTCACATAGACGTCGAAGGTCGTGATACGGCCGGTGATCTTATCCAAGCCCGAAAACACCGCCACTTTGTTGGCGATGCGTTCAGCCGATGCCGGTGCGGGCAGCAGCGCCAACGTAAGGAGACCGGCCGATAGGAGCCGGCCCAGAATGCGCGATGTCATGAGGTCCGTCAGCCCAATCAGGGCTGCCACGCATCGTAATCGCCCGACACGCGCGGACGTTCGGCGGTATTGAGAAGCGAGCCCTTGGGGCGATAGGCGCGGCCGGTGCCTGTCAGATTTTCCTGATGCGGCTGCTCCCACCCATGCGCGCGGTAATCTTCCTTGGAAGGCGGGGTATCGACGCGATGATGCATCCAACCGTGCCAACCCGGCCCGATAGACGTCGGCTCAGCCGCTCCCTTGTAGATCACCCAGCGGCGTTGGCCATCGGCCGTCTGATAGAAGCGGTTGCCCCGTTCATCCTCGCCGACCGGCTGGCCGAAGCGCCACGTATAGAAACGTGTGCCGATCGTCTGGCCGTTCCACCAGGTGAAAATCTGTAGGAGCAGAGGGTTCACTTTACTCATCGGGCTCGTTCCTCGCATCGGCAAGGGTTATGATCGCGTGCGAATGGATTGTCCATCGCAAACCGGGCTTACTCCAGGCCGAGCTTGGCCTTGACCAGATCGTTGACGGCCTGCGGATTGGCTTTGCCGCCCATGGCGCGCATCACCTGCCCGACGAACCAGCCGGCGAGGGTCGGCTTGGCCTGCGCCTGCGCCACCTTGTCCGGATTGGCGGCGATGATGTCGTCCACGGCTTTCTCGATGGCTCCCGTGTCCGTGACCTGCTTCATGCCGCGGCTTTCCACCAGCTCGCGCGGGTCGCCGCCCTCGTTCCAAACGATTTCGAAGAGATCCTTGGCGATCTTGCCCGAGATGACCTCCTCGCGGATGAGATCGAGAATGGCGCCGAGTTGCTCGGCGGAAACGGGCGTGTCCTCGATCGTCTTGCCGGACTTGTTCAGCGCGCCCAGAAGATCGTTGATAACCCAGTTGGCCGCCTGCTTCGCGTCGCGACCGGCCGCCGTCTTTTCGAAGAAGTCGGCGATCGCCTTTTCGGAAACGAGGATCGACGCGTCGTAGGCTGACAGGCCCGCCACGTCCATCAAGCGCTGTCGCTTGTCATCGGGAAGCTCCGGCAGCTCCGCCTTCAAAGCTTCGACAAAGGCATCGTCGAACTCGAGCGGCAGAAGGTCCGGGTCGGGGAAATAGCGATAGTCATGCGCGTCTTCCTTGGAGCGCATGGCCCGCGTTTCGCCCTTCACGGGGTCGAAGAGCCGTGTTTCCTGATCGACCGTGCCGCCATCCTCGATCAGCGCGATCTGGCGACGCGCTTCGGACTCGATGGCCTGCCCCACGAAACGGATCGAGTTCACATTCTTGATTTCGCAGCGCGTTCCGAATTCGCCGCCCGGCCGGCGAACCGACACGTTCACGTCGGCGCGCATTGAGCCTTCGTCCATGTTACCGTCGCACGTGCCGAGATAGCGCAGGATCGTGCGCAGCTTGGTCAGATAGGCCTTCGCCTCATCGGCCGAGCGCATGTCCGGCTTGGAGACGATCTCCATCAGCGCGACGCCGGAGCGGTTCAGGTCCACGAAGGACATGGTCGGATGCTGGTCATGCAGCGACTTGCCGGCATCCTGTTCCAGATGCAGGCGCTCGACGCCGACTTCGATATCTTCGAACTGGCCCTTGGAGTCCGGCCCGACCGAGACGATGACATTGCCCTCGCCGACGATTGGATCCTTGAACTGCGAGATCTGATAGCCCTGCGGCAGGTCGGGGTAGAAATAGTTCTTGCGATCGAAGACCGAGCGATTGTTGATCGCCGCCTTCAGCCCGAGCCCTGTACGCACGGCCTGGCGAACGCACTCCTCGTTGATGACCGGGAGCATCCCAGGCATCGCCGCGTCGACCAGCGACACGTTGTCGTTGGGCTCGGAGCCGAACTGGGTGCTCGCGCCCGAAAACAGCTTGGCCTCGGACAGGACCTGGGCATGGACTTCCATGCCGATGACGATTTCCCAGTCTCCGGTGAGGCCGGAGATGAACTTTCGCGGATCGGGCGTGCGGGTATCGACGAGGGTCATGGGCGAACTCGGATCAGAATATCAGCGGCAGAGGCGAACGAGAGGCGGCGAGAGCTTACCACCAGCGCTTCGGCTCGAAACGACCGGCCGCCTTTTCGATGGCGAACGCGGCGGTGAACAGCGTTTCTTCGCCAAAGGGGCGGCCGATCAGTTGGAGTCCCAGCGGCGTTCCCTCGCTCGACAGGCCGGCGGGAACGGAAATCGCCGGAAGGCCCGCCAGGTTGACGGTTACCGTGAAGACGTCGTTCAGATACATGGCGACCGGATCGGCCGCGAGCGTCTGGTCGTTGATGGCAAAGGCTGCGGACGGCGTCGCAGGGGTCAGCAGGGCATCGACACCTGCCTCGAAGGCCAGTTCGAAATCCCGCTTGATGAGCGTGCGAACCTTCTGCGCCTGCAGATAATAGGCATCGTAATAGCCGGCTGATAGAACATAGGTGCCGATCATGATGCGGCGCTTGACCTCGCGGCCGAAACCTGCCGCGCGAGTCTGCTCGTACATATCGGCAATGTCTCGGCCGGGCACGCGGAGGCCGTAACGCACGCCGTCATATCGAGCGAGGTTCGACGAAGCCTCCGCCATGGCGACGATGTAATAAGCCGGCAGCGCATATTTCGTATGCGGCAGCGAGACTTCCACGATCTCGGCGCCGGCCTCCTTGGCCCAGGCAATGCCTTGGGCCCAGAGCGCCTCGATTTCGGCGGGCATTCCGTCGACGCGGTATTCCTTGGGAATACCGATGCGCAGGCCCTTGAGCGAGCGACCGACCGCCGCCTCGTAATCCGGCACAGGAAGATCGACCGATGTCGTGTCCTTCGCATCGACCGACGCCATCGATTTCAGAAGGATCGCGGCATCGCGCACGTCGCGCGCCACCGGCCCGGCCTGATCCAGCGACGACGCATAGGCGACGACGCCCCAGCGCGAGCAACGGCCATAGGTCGGCTTGATCCCGACCGTCGCAGTGAAGGCGGCAGGCTGACGGATGGAGCCGCCCGTATCGGTCGCAGTTGCTCCAGCGCAAAGCCGCGCGGCTACGGCTGCCGACGAGCCACCCGACGATCCACCTGGAACGAGCGCGAGATCGGAGCCGTTGCGGCGCCAGGGATTGATGACGGGACCGTAATAGCTGCTCTCGTTAGAGGAGCCCATGGCGAACTCGTCCATATTGAGCTTGCCAAGCATCACCGCGCCGTCCGCCCAGAGATTGGACGTGACGGTGGATTCGTAGCGCGGTTTGAACCCATCCAGAATATGGGAACAGGCCTGCGTGTGCACGCCCTCGGTGGCGAACAGATCCTTCACGCCGAGCGGGATACCTTCGAGGGATCGCGCCTCGCCCTTGGCCAACCGCTCGTCGGCAGCCGCAGCCATCGCGCGTGCCTGATCGGGCGTTGTCGCGACATAGGCATTCAGCGTCGCGTTCGCGGCGTCGATGGCAGAAAGATAAGCGTCCGTCAGTTCGACGGCGGAAAACTGCTTGGCCTTCAGCGCGTCTCGGGCTTCGGCGATCGTAAGGGCGGTGAGATCGGTCATGAGCTCTTGTTCGGTCGGTTCTGCGACTCAGGCTGCGTCAGGGCGCGCGGTGAGCGGCTTCTCATAAAAAACGGAATAAGTGCTTTCCGGGTAATCGGCGAAAGCACCGCAACGCTGGAAACCCGCGCGCTCGTAAACTCTCCAAGCGGCGGGGTGTTGGTCGCCGGTTTCGAGTTTCAAAACAGCGTTTCCCTCCTGGGCCGCACGCGAGACGATCTCATTCAGAAGAGCGCCGCCAATGCCATGTCCCTGTTCGGCAGGGCGCACATACATGCGCTTCACTTCGGCCAGATGGTCATCGTGGCGCTTGAGCGCTCCGCAGCCGATGGCCTCGCCGTCGCGACGTGCGATCCAAACGGTGGTGGCCCTCTCGGCCATTTCGTCGGCCGTCATGTGAAAGCAGAATTCAGGCGGGGTCAGCGCCAGCAGCACCTCGTTGAGTTCCGCGATCAGCGCGCGCACATCATCCTGAAGCGGCGACTCCTCGCGGATTTCAACGAAAGACACGGCTACTCGACCACTTTGGGAACGAGGAAATAATGATCTTCGGTCGCGGGCGCGTTGGCTACGATGTCATCGGACTTGCGACCGTCGGTCACCGCGTCCTGTCGCTTCTTCATCTGCATGGGGATGACGGAGGTCATCGGCGCGATGCCCGTGACATCCACCTCGCGCAGCTGCTCAACGAAGCCGAGAATGGCGTTCAGCTCGCCCTCCATCGTCGCGACGTCTTCGTCGCTGACGGCAATGCGCGCGAGGCGCGCGACACGGCGAACGGTGGCGGTATCGACAGACATTGGACCTCTTGAAGCGGAGAGCTTGCGTCCAACGCTATATCGGGAGGGCCGGCGCGACGCAATGTCGGCCGGCCCAGGGGTGTTAAATCACAGTGGCGTCAGATGTCGAAGGGAACGCCGATCTCCGGCAAGTGAACCTGACTCGCCTCATCCTCCATCGCTTCGATGAACGCGTCCGGGCTGGGGTCGAGGATCGGCATCGTTCCCCAATGCAGCGGGATAATCGTCTCGAAGTTGAAATAGCGTCGGCAGGCGAGCGCTGCGACCGCAGCGCCCATCGTCAGACGATCGCCGATCGGCACCAGCCCGATCCGAGGATGGTGCAACTCTTCGATCAGGGCCATGTCGCCGAAGATGTCGGTGTCGCCCATATGATAGACGCTTTGACCATCGGCGAAGTGAAGCACCAACCCGTTCGGCATCCCAAGATAGGTGATGCGTCCGTTTTCCTCGATCGAAGCTGACGAATGGAAGGCCTGAGTCAGCGTCACCGAGAAGTCGCCGAACTTCACGGTTCCGCCCGTATTGGCCGGCTCGATCGGCTCGACGCCCTTCGATTTCAGCCACTGGACCAGCTCGAAAGTTCCGACGACTTTGGCTCCCGTCCGCTTGGCAATCTCGATCGTGTCGCCCACGTGATCGGAATGACCATGCGAGAGCAGGATATGCGTCACGCCTTCGGTCGCGTGAGTGACGTCACCTTTGAAGTGCGGATTACCGGTCAGAAACGGGTCGATCAGAATCACCGACTCCCCGGTTTCGATCCGAAAGGCCGAATGGCCGAAATAGGTCATCTTCATGCTATGGGTCTCCGTCGCCTCGCCGATGCCGCTCGACCAGGGATCGTGTTTGCGGGCGATTAGGTAGCGCGCTCGGTATCAGGTCAAGGAGAAGCCGGTGGCATTGGTAGGCATCGAAGAGCTGAATACGCTGGTCGGTGAAGGCCGGACCTTGGTCGGGCTGGATCTCGGTACCAAGACCATCGGCCTTTCGGTCTCCGACCTCAGCTGGCGATTCGCCTCGCCCCGCCCCGTCATCCGCCGCGTCAAATTCGGGATCGACGCCGCAGCCCTTCGCAAGCTTCTGGACGAAGCCGAGTGCGGCGGCGTCATCATCGGCCTGCCCCTCAACATGGATGGGAGCGAGGGTCCGCGTGCGCAATCGACCCGCGCTTTCGTGCGAAACTACACACAGCTCGACGCCCGCCCCATCGCATTCTGGGACGAGCGTCTGTCCACGGTCGCCGCAGAGCGCGGCATGTTGGAGATGGATGTGTCGCGGGCGAAGCGGGCGGAGCGAATCGACTCGGCCGCCGCGTCGTTCATTCTTCAGGGTGCGCTCGACAGGCTCTCCGCACTGGCCGCGCGGGCCGAAGACGAAAGTTTCGAATAGGCCTGCATGACGAGGGCTTGGATGCGCTTGCGATGACGCAGAGCATAAAGGCCGAGTACGATCGCACTATCGACGATCAGCGCGCGAACCACCAGCGGCGGAAGCTCTTCGGCCGGAATCCCGAGCGTCTGCGCGTAGATCGAGAAAACGAGATCGTAGAAATCCCGAGTCAGGAAAAAGAGGCCGAAGCTCAGATCGCGCGAGGCCAGCACCAGCCAGGTGACAAGGATTGCGATCGGCGTGAACCAGAGGCTGAGAAGCCAGCGCATCAGCCGCGATCCTTCTCGTGCGATCCGCCGATGGCCGAGCGATGATCCGATGGCCGCTCCAAGGCTGCGAGAGCCTTGCGGAACGCCATATCGTCATCCGCATCGTCCCGGATCGCGACGGCATGGTCGAACACCAGGGCCACGGCACTGAGGAAGAGGGCCCAGAAGGCCAGGTCCACCCGATCGAACACATGGGAGAAGGGTGCGCCGAAAAGATAGGCGGCCACAACGGTCGCCGACGCCAGACCGATCGAACCGAAGGCGAACGCCTCGCCCCGCCTTGCAATACGCACGTTGCTGGAGCGCAGGAAGGCCAAGGTGGCGGCCATGACGCCCGCCGCGCTCAACGCCACGAGGGCGACGAAAGCGGACTGTGCCGCGGTACCGCCGGCCGCGGGCTCCAGCGCCTGGGAGCCGATATGGTCGATGCCGGCCAGATGGGCGAGCTCGGATAAGCCGGTGACGGCGTAGAACCCCAGCCACAGGCTCAATGCGAAACTGGAAGCGACCTTGGTCATCCTGCGGCTCCTATCGTTAGCGCTTTCTTAACGAAGTTAGTCCCGCACTCGTTCGTTGGACGCAAACGAAAGACATTGTTAGGGTTAACGGCCGCGCCTGCGAGCCGCTTTCCCTTGTGGCGACGAGGGCTTTCTCCTATAGGCGGATCTCGACATGTCAGCGCCCTCGCCCACTCCGCTCGCCCGTCGACATCTTCTCGGCATTGCCGGGTTGTCGCTCCCCGATATTCACCAGCTCATGGATCTCGCCGAGAGCGAGATCGCCGTGAGCCTTGGCCGGGACAAGAAGAAGTCCGCCCTTCGAGGGCGGACCCAGATCAACCTCTTCTTCGAAGCCTCGACCCGCACGCAGGCATCCTTCGAGTTGGCCGGCAAACGGCTTGGCGCCGACGTGATGAACATGTCGGTCGCCAACTCGTCGGTGAAGAAGGGCGAAACGCTCATCGACACAGCGATGACGCTGAACGCCATGCGTCCGGACCTTCTTGTCGTCCGGCATCACGCGGCCGGGGCTGTGGCGCTTCTCGCGCAGAAGGTCGGCTGCTCGGTGGTGAATGCCGGCGACGGCGCGCACGAGCATCCGACCCAGGCCCTTCTCGACGCCCTCACCATTCGACGCCGCAAGGGCCGGGTGGCGCGGCTGGTCGTCGCCATCTGCGGCGATGTTCTGCACAGCCGAGTGGCCCGCTCCAACATCCTTCTCCTGAATGCCCTCGGGGCGGATGTCCGAGTCGTCGCGCCCTCGACGCTGCTGCCGGCCGGAATCGAGCAGATGGGCGTCACGGTCTTCCGAAACATGGAAGACGGATTGAAGGGGGCCGATGTCGTGATGATGCTGCGGCTTCAGCGCGAGCGGATGGAAGGCTCCTTCGTGCCTTCGGTCCGCGAATATTTCCGCTTCTTCGGCCTCGATGCCCAAAAACTCGCGCGCGCCAAACCGGACGCGCTCGTCATGCATCCCGGCCCGATGAATCGAGGCGTCGAAATCGCGTCCGATATTGCCGATGGGCCTCAGAGCGTCATCGAGGAACAAGTCGAGATGGGCGTGGCCGTGCGCATGGCCGTCATGGAATGGCTGGTCGGAGACCATGCGGAGATGCGTGCATGAAGGCGGACACTCATCCTCCCCTGGTTGTCGAAAACGCTCGAATTCTTGACCCGTCCCGAGGGATCGACGAGATCGGCACGCTGATCGCCGAAGACGGCGTCATCCGTGCCGCCGGCGCTTCGGCGCGTCAACAAGGCCGCCCGGATGGCGCCGAAATCATCGACGCCAAGGGCCTGCTCCTCATCCCGGGCGTCGTGGACGCGCGCGTCTTCATGGGCGAGCCCGGCGGCGAGCACCGCGAGACCATCCGCTCGGTCTCGCGTGCGGCGGCCGCCGGAGGCGTCACGTCCATTCTCACCATGCCCGACACCGACCCGGTGATCGACGACGTGGCGCTGGCCCAATTTGTCAGCCGCACGGCGCGCGAAACGGCCATCGTGAACGTCTTCCCGTCTGCCGCCCTGACAAAGGGCCTGCTCGGCAAGGAGATGACGGAGATCGGTGTCTTGACGCAGGCCGGTGTTCCCGCCTTCACCGAAGGGCGCAAGACCCTGCACGATCCCGCGCTGATCCGCCGGATCATGACCTATATCCGAGATTTCGACGCTCTCTTCATGCACGAGACGCAGGATGCCGACCTGACCGGCTCCGGTGTCATGAACGAAGGCCTCCTCGCCTCCTGGCTCGGCCTTCCCGGCATTCCGCGCGAGGCGGAGATCATTCCGCTCGAGCGCGATTTGAGACTGGCGGCCCTGACGCGCTGCCGATACCACGCGGCCAAACTCTCGACCGCTCCGTCCCTCGACGTTCTGCGCCGAGCCAAAGCCGAGAACCCGCTTGTGACGGCGGGCGTCTCGATCAATTCGCTGTCGCTCAACGAAAACGACATCGGCGAATACCGAACCTTCTTCCGCCTGTCCCCGCCGCTGCGCTCCGAAGACGACCGTCAGGCGATGATCGAAGGGATCGCGGACGGTGCCTTGGACATCATCGTCTCCTCCCACGATCCGCAGGATGCCGACGGGAAACGTCGCCCCTTCTCGGAAGCGGAGGCCGGATCGGTCGGTCTGGAGACGCTGCTGCCGGCTGCCCTGCGCCTCTATCATTCGGGCCGCGTGTCGCTCTCGCGCGTGGTGGAATGCCTTACCTCGGCACCGGCCGCGCTTCTGAAGCTCGATCGCGGAACCTTGATGCCCGGCCGGCCGTCGGATTTCACCTTGGTGGATCTCGATGCTCCCTTTATTTTTGACAAGTCGCGAATCCGTTCGCGCTCGAAAAATTCGGCCTTCGAGAATGCGCGCTTCCAGGGCGAAGTAATGCGAACGGTCGTCGCGGGTCGAACCGTGTTCGATGCAACCGATGGAACGGTGTGAGGATCGATATGACCTGGGACCATAGCGATCCGACGGCGGTCATCGTCTTTCTGATCCTCGGCTATCTCTGCGGAACGATCGCCTTCGGGTTGATCCTCACCAAGCTCTTCGGCTTGGGTGATCTGCGTTCTATAGGGTCGGGCAATATCGGCGCGACCAATGTCCTGCGCACGGGCAACAAGAAGGTCGCGGCGATGACGCTGCTCGGCGACCTTCTGAAGGCCACGGTGCCGATCTGGGTGGCCTGGAAATGGGGCGCGCCTGCCGCTGCCGCCGCAGGCTTCGGGGCCTTTCTCGGCCATCTCTTTCCGGTCTGGCTCGGCTTCAAGGGCGGCAAGGGTGTGGCGACCTATATCGGCGTTCTCTTGGGGTTTGCGCCGATCGGCGTTCTGGTCTTTGCCGCCGCCTGGCTCGGCATGGCCAAGATCTTCCGCTACTCCTCTCTCGCCGCACTTACCGCAACGCTCCTGGTGCCCGTCATCTATCTCATCATCGGCAACAGCATGGCGGCGGCTTTGACGGCGGTTCTGACCGTGTTGGTCTATCTCAAGCATATCCCGAATATCCGACGGCTCCTCGCGGGCACGGAAAGCCGGATCGGGTCGAAAGGCTGATGAATCCCATAGGCGGGCGCGAAGGAATCTCCGATAGCGAGCGCCTCGCCCGTCTGCGTCTGATCCGCAGCGAAAACATCGGTCCCGTGACCTATCATGGGCTCCTGCGCCGCTTCGGCACGGCGCAAGCCGCCCTCCCGGAGATCCCCGCCCTCGCGGCCAAGGGCGGCAAGCGCCGCATCCAGCTTTGCGACCCGGGTACCGCCGAAGCGGAACTTGCGCGCTTGGCCCGCTTCGGCGCGCGACTGATCTGCCACGACGAGCCGGATTTCTCGCCGGCCCTGCGCGCCGCCGAAGGCTCGCCGCCACTTCTCTCCGTGATGGGCGATGCCGCTCGCCTCACCCAACCTGGCGTCGCAATCGTTGGGTCGCGCAGCGCCTCCGCCGCCGGGGCGCGGCTCACGCGCATGTTCGCCTCGGAACTTGGCGAGGCCGGCTACGTCGTGACCTCCGGCCTTGCGCGCGGCATCGATACGGTCGCCCATGAGGCGGCTCTGGCCAGCGGCACGGTCGGCATCTTCGCGGGCGGACTCGACCGCCCTTATCCGCCGCAGAACAAGCCTCTGATGCGCCGGATCGTGGATGAGGGCGGTTGTCTTGCGACGGAAATGCCGTTCGGCTGGGAGCCACGCGCCGTAGACTTTCCCCGGCGCAATCGCATCGTCGTAGGCCTCTCCCTGGCTGTTCTGGTGGTGGAAGCGTCTCTGCGGTCGGGCTCGCTGATCAGCGCGCGTCTCGGCGGCGAGCTGGGCCGCCTTGTCTTCGCCGTCCCCGGCTCACCGCTCGAACCGCGTTCGGCCGGCACCAACATGCTTCTGAAGGATGGCGCTCAACTCGCCACGGAGACGGCGGACATCCTGCAGGCTCTGGAGCCGATGGCCCGCCGCCCCTCACCTGTTCAAGCGCTTCTCCATCCCGATGACAGTGGCGATACACACGAGGCGGATGCAGGCGAGCGGGCGCGCATCCTTCGCTCACTCGGGGTCGCTCCCGTGTCTCTCGACGACCTGATCCTTCACAGCTCCGTATCGCCGTCGACGGTCCATATGACGCTTCTGGAACTCGAACTCGCCGGGCGCCTGGAGCGTCATTCGGGCGGGCGAATCTCGCTTCTTCCTTGACACCGGCCTGACACGAAGCTCGCCTGTTGCAGCCGATGGGTTGACCCACGCGGCTCGGCTGTCCATGTGAACAAAGCGATATTACGGCGCGTCGGCACCGGCCGGCCGCCCTTTCCGGGACGTGCACATGGAAGTGGTCATCGTCGAATCGCCTGCAAAAGCGAAGACGATCAATAAATATCTGGGCAGCAACTACACGGTGCTGGCCTCCTTCGGGCACGTTCGGGATCTCCCGGCGAAAGACGGCTCCGTGCGCCCGGACGAAGACTTCTCCATGGACTGGGAGGTCGACAAGCCTTCGCAGAAGCGCCTTACCGAGATCGCCCAGGCCGTGAAAAACGCCGACGCCTTGATTCTCGCGACCGACCCGGATCGCGAAGGAGAGGCGATTTCCTGGCATGTGCTCGAAGTTCTGCGCCAGAAGAAGGTTCTGAAGGACAAGCCCGTCAGCCGCGTCGTCTTCAACGCCATCACCAAGAAGGCGGTGCTCGACGCGATGGCCAATCCGCGCGAGATCGACGCGCCACTGGTGGACGCCTATCTGGCGCGCCGCGCGCTCGACTATCTCGTCGGCTTCAACCTGTCGCCCGTTCTCTGGCGCAAGTTGCCCGGCGCGCGCTCGGCGGGCCGCGTCCAGTCCGTGGCGCTACGTCTTGTCTGCGACCGTGAAAGTGAAATCGAGCGCTTCAACTCCGAGGAATATTGGCAGATCGCCGCCAAGCTCGCGACGCCGCGCGGTGATGATTTCGAGGCCCGCCTGACCGGCTTCGAGGGCGAGCGCCTCCAGCGCCTTTCGATCAACAACGAAGCGCGCGCCTTCGCTATTCGCGACATGCTGAACGGTGCCTCGTTCCGGGCGGTGAGCGTCGAGGCCAAGCCGACCAGGCGCAACCCTTCGCCCCCCTTTACCACGTCGAGCCTCCAGCAGGCGGCTTCGGCCAAGCTCGGCTTCGGCGCGTCCCGCACGATGCAGATCGCGCAGCGCCTGTACGAGGGCATGGACATCGGCGGCGAGACGGTCGGTCTCATCACCTATATGCGAACCGACGGCGTGCAGATGGCGCCTGAAGCCATCGATGCTGCCCGCTCTGCGATTGCGGAGACCTTCGGCGCGCGCTACGTGCCGGAGAAGCCGCGTGCTTATTCCACCAAGGCGAAGAACGCGCAGGAAGCTCACGAGGCGATCCGCCCCACCAGCTTCATGCGCCATCCCAAGGACATGGAGCGCTTTCTCGATCGTGATCAGGCAAGGCTCTATGACCTGATCTGGAAGCGCGCCATCGCCAGCCAGATGGCTTCCGCCGAGATCGAGCGCACGACGGCCGAGATCGTGGCCGAGAACGGTGGTCAGAAGGCGCAACTGCGCGCCACAGGCTCCGTCATCCGCTTCGAAGGCTTCATCGGCGCCTATCAGGATCATCGCGACGACTCGAAGGCCCCAGCCGAGCAGGAATCGGATGACGATGATTCCGCTCGCCTGCCGGAAATCACGGCGCAGGACCCGCTGAAGAAGCTCTCGATCGACCCGAGCCAGCACTTTACCGAACCCCCGCCGCGTTTCTCGGAGGCGTCGCTGATCAAGCGGATGGAAGAACTCGGGATCGGTCGCCCGTCGACCTATGCCGCAACGCTTCAGACGCTGCAGGACCGTCAATATATCGTGCAGGACAAGCGCAAGCTTCTGCCCGATTCCAAGGGGCGGCTCGTCACCGCCTTCCTGCACAATTTCTTCGAGAAATATGTCGAGTACGATTTTACGGCCGATCTCGAAGGCAAGCTCGACGGTATTTCCTCCGGCGAGTTGTCCTGGAAGGAGGTTCTGCGCGAGTTCTGGAAGGATTTCTCGGCCCAGATAGACGGGACCAAGGAACTCCGCGTCACCGATGTTCTCGATGCGCTGAACGAGGAACTCGCGCCGCTCGTCTTCCCGGATCGCGGCGACGGGACCGACCCACGCGCGTGCCCGCGCTGCGGCAACGGCAAGCTGAGCCTCAAGCTCGGCAAGTTCGGGGCTTTCGTCGGATGCTCGAATTATCCTGAGTGCGGCTTCACGCGTCAGCTCGGCTCCAATCTTTCGGCCGAGGCAGCAGAGGGCGATGGCGGGCTGAACGAGCCGAAGGATCTGGGCGTCGATCCCGATTCCGGCGAACCTGTCACGCTTCGCTCGGGGCGCTTCGGCCCCTATGTCCAGCGCGGCGACGGCAAGGAGGCCAAGCGCTCTTCGCTGCCCAAGGGCTGGCAGGTCGCCGATATCGATTTCGAAAAGGCCCGCCAGCTCCTCTCGCTCCCGCGTGAGGTCGGCTTGCATCCCGAATCCGGCAAACCGATCCTGGCCGGCCTTGGCCGTTACGGCCCCTTCCTCCAGCACGATGGCGCCTATGCCAATCTGGAAACCGTCGAGGACGTTCTGACGATCGGCCTCAACCGCGCCGTGACGGTGATCGCCGAAAAGAAGGAAAAGGGCGGACGCAGCCGCTCGACCCCGGCCGCCTTGGCGACGCTGGGCGAGCACCCCGATTTCGGGGGCACGATCACGGTGCGCGAGGGTCGCTTCGGTCCTTACGTGAATGTCGGCAAGGTGAACGCGACCCTGCCGAAGTCCAAGGACCCCGCGTCCGTCACGCTGGAGGAGGCGATTCAGCTTCTGAACGAGCGCGCCGAAAAGTCGGGCAAGGCGCCGAAAAAGGCCGCACCGAAGAAGGCGAGCACGAAGAAGGCCGCAGCCGCCGATGGCGAGGCCGCGGAGAAGCCCAAGCGCGCCACCACGCGCAAGTCCGCGCCCAAGACTGCAGATAAAGAGGCGGCGGCACCGAGAGCCGCTGCGCCCAAGACCGAACTGATCAAAGCCAAGAAGGCGACGTAAGGAGTTCCATGGCCAAGCGAGCGATCCCGACCACCGACGAGCGCTCGCTGAGCCGGGAAGCCGTTCTGCGTTTCATCGCGGACAATCCGCAACGGGCGACAAAACGCGATCTCGCCAAGGCCTTCGGGGTCAAGGGCGCGGCGCGGGTGACCTTGAAGGACATCATCGCCGATCTTCAGTCGGAAGGTCTCCTGGCGGGAACGCGCAAGCAGTTCACCCAGCCAGGTGCCCTCCCGTCCATGACGGTTCTGGAAATCCGAGACCGTGACGATGAAGGCGGTCTCTTGGCCGATCCCGTCGGATGGGACGAGAACGATCTCGGCCCGCGCCCTCGCTTCGCCATTCGTCAGAAGCGCGACCAAGCCGCCATTGCGGGCGTCGGGGATCGCGTCCTCGCGCAGCTCGACTTCGAGGCGCCGGACGGTCCGCTCGCTCATGTCATTCGGCTCTTGGAGCGAAAGACCGCTCGCGCGCTCGGCGTCTTCCGCGCGGCGCCGGGCGGCGGTGGCCGCGTCGAGCCCGTGGAGCGGCGCCAAAGCGAGTATCTGATCGGGGCTGGAGAAACGCGCGGCGCCAAGGACGGCGATCTGGTCGAGATCGAGCCCTCGTCGCGTGTCAAATCGGGCCTGCCGCTCGGCTCCGTTGCCGAGGTCATCGGCTCCCTCCATACGGAGAAGGCGATCTCTACCATCGCACTTCACGCGCATTCGATCCCGCACGTGTTTCCCAAATCCGTGCTGGCGGAAGCCGAAGCGGCCGGACCGGCCAGTATGCAGGATCGGGAGGATTGGCGCGCGCTGCCGCTCATCACCATCGATCCGCGGGACGCGAAGGATCACGACGACGCCGTTCATGCGGCTGATGATACCGACCCGTCCAATCCCGGCGGCTTCGTCGTGACCGTCGCGATCGCCGATGTCTCCTGGTATATCCGACCCGGCTCCAAGCTCGACGCCGAAGCCAAGCTGCGCGGCAACTCGGTCTACTTTCCAGACCGGGTGGTTCCGATGCTGCCGGAGCGAATCTCCAACGATCTCTGCTCGCTGCGCGACGGAGTGGATCGACCAGCCCTCGCCGTTCGCATGATCTTCGATCGCGACGGGCATAAGCGCGATCATCGCTTCCACCGCATCATGATGCGAAGTCATGCCAAGATCGCCTATCAGGATGCTCAAGGGGCGATCGATGGAGCGCCGGATCTCGTCGACCCCACCATCGTCGAGACTGCTCTTCGCCCACTCTGGTCAGCCTACGTGGCTTTGAAGCGGGCTCGAGACCAGCGTGGCCCGCTCGACCTCGACCTGCCGGAGCGCAAAATCCTTCTGAACCCGGCCGGGCGGGTTGATCGTGTCATTCTGCCGGAGCGGCTCGATGCGCATAAGCTCATCGAAGAGTTCATGATCCAGGCCAATGTCGCGGCTGCCGAAGTGCTGGAGCAACGCAAACAGGCGTTGATCTACCGCGTGCACGACTCGCCCTCCCTCGCCCGTCTGGAAACGCTTCGGGACTTCCTTCGGACGCTGGACCTGCCTTTGGCCAAGGCCGGCGCGCTGCGGCCCTCGCATTTCAACGGCATTCTCCATTCCGTGAAAGAGACCGAGCACGAGAGCCTCGTGAACGAGGTGATCCTCCGTTCACAAAGCCAAGCCGTGTACGCGCAGGACAATCTCGGGCATTTCGGGCTTAATCTTGCGCGCTACGCCCACTTCACCTCACCGATCCGACGCTACGCCGATCTGATCGTGCACCGGGCTCTGGTGAGAGCCTTGGGCCTCGGGGACGGCGGCCTGTCCAAGGAGGACGAAGAGCATCTGGAGGAAACGGCCGAAGCTATCAGCCAGGCCGAGCGCCGCGCCATGGCCGCCGAGCGCGACACGATCGACCGTCTGATCGCGCATCATCTGGCCGAGCGGCTGGGCGACCAGTTCACGGGCAAGATTCAGGGTGTCACGAAATCCGGGCTTTTCGTCCAGTTGCCGACCTTCGGTGCGGACGGCTTCATTCCAATCTCGACGCTCGGCACCGACTATTACCACTATGACGAAGTGGGACATGCCCTGATCGGGGAGCGCACCAAGCGCGGCTTCCGGCTGGGCGATACGGTCGAGGTCAAACTGATCGAGGCGATTCCCCTGGCAGGCTCCATGCGCTTCGAAATGCTGTCCGAAGCCCGAGACTTGCCGGCCACGACCGGCTCTTTCCATAAAGCCGCCCGGCGTTCGCATCGCTTGCACAGGCCCGGCCGCCAGCCCAAGGTCGCCGGCAAGGGCGGGAGGAAAAAGCGATGAACGTTTCGGACCATCCAGCGGACGATCCTCATCTCGCTGAGGCTGTCGCAGATCTGGGCGAGCCGCGGGACACGCTCCAAGCCATGGCGCGTGGCTTCCTAATGCGCTGCCCTCGCTGCGGACGCGGGCCGCTCTTCCACGGCTTCCTGAAAAGCGTGGACAAGTGTGAGGCCTGCGGCGAGGTGTTCCATCATCACCGCGCCGACGACCTGCCGCCGTATCTCACGATCTTCATCGTCGGCCACCTCGTGGTCGCCCTTTTCATGGGCGTGGAACAGGTGAGCGACCTGCCGCTCTGGGCGCATCTGGCGATCTGGATTCCCGTAACGATCGCTTTGTCGCTGGTGCTCCTGCGTCCGTTAAAAGGCGCGACGATCGGTCTGCAATGGGCCATGCGAATGCATGGTTTCGGAGGCCGATCCGAGGAAAGCGACGCCTGAAAGCTCGGCCCACGAGGCCTGCATCTTGACTTCGCCGCTCCCATGCGTAGTGTCCGCGACGATAAGGAAACGTGGTTTCACGCTTCCGTTCGGTTCTGTCCGCTTCGGCGGTATGGACCAGACACAATCTCTCATGTCCTGCATGCCCCGTGCGACGCCTGCCCGGCCCGCCGTCAGACGCAGGGCCACGATACGCCAGGATGGACGCACAATGGCCAAGGCTACAACGATCAAGATCAAGCTGCTCAGCACGGCTGACACGGGCTTCTTCTACGTCACGACGAAGAACAGCCGCACGATGACCGACAAGATGGTCAAGACGAAGTACGATCCGGTTGCTCGCAAGCATGTCGAGTTCCGCGAGACCAAGATCAAGTAAGATTTGTCTCATAGACTGACGATGCGCCGCTCCCTTTCGGGGCGGCGTTTTCGTTTGTGCCTTGCAGCACGACGACACACCGCATGATACACTTGCGTCGCAGTCGTTCGAATTAGGGGTTGGGGATGGGACGCGCGCGCGGATCGAAAGTGGTCGGCCGACTGCCGATCGCGGCACGAGGATACCGCATATGACCAGCTGCCGACCGACCGCCCCACGGGACCCAGGAGATGCGGCGGACCTGAGCATTCCATGGGGGAACCAGAGATCAGGCTTTCGCCTGTCTATTGATATCGACCTGCTTCGTAGACTTGCCGAGAATCGGCAGGGAATCAATCCAGAAGCTGAAAATTGATCCCGATCTATTCAGGAATGGTTAAAGCTAGACCATACTTGTAAGCGTCGACCGGACCACGCGATTGCGGCCTTCCCGCTTGGCTTGGTAAAGGGCCAGATCAGCCCGCTTGAGAAACTCGCGCGGCTCTTCCCCAGCCCACATGGCCAGCCCAAAACTTGCCGTCACGTGAAGCTCCTTGTCTCCCGCACCAAAGGGGCTCGCCGCAATGACCTCACGCAGACGGTCGGCGGCCTGCAACGCCTCATCCTCGCTAAGATCGGGCATGAGGAGGGCAAACTCCTCGCCCCCCATCCGCGCCGCCAAGTCGCTTCCGCGAGAATTGGCGAGGATGCGATGGGCGAACTGCCGCAGCACCTCGTCACCGGCATCGTGGCCGAACGCGTCATTGATGTGTTTGAAGTGGTCAATGTCGAGCATCATGACGCAGAGCGGCCGTCCGCTCTGGCGGGATTGATCGATCAACGGCCTGAGATGGGTGTCGAAGAAGCGCCTGTTGTGCAAGCCCGTCAAAGGGTCGGTGATCGCGAGTTCGAGCGTCGATTGAAGGCTGCGGCGCAGACCTTCATCATAGCGCCTTCGACGCACCTGCGTGCGGATACGGGCCAGAAGCTCGTTCTTGTCGAGCGGCGTCTGGCAGTAGTCATTGGCGCCGAGTTCCAGACCACGCCCCACCCGCGCCTCATCTTCCGGAGCGGCCAACAACAGAATGGGGATTTGCCGCGTCGCTTCCTGAGAGCGCAGCCGCGAACACAGGCGCAGAGGGTCGAACCCGGTCGAGCGCAGGTCGATGATAAAAAGATCCACCGTTTCTTTGGGCTGTACCGCCGCGTCCGGCTCGCTCATCGCGATCAAATTATGCTCGGTGCCGATCAGGCGGGCCAGCCGCTGCGACTGATCCGGCGCATCCAGGATGGCGTAGACCCGACCCTTGAGCCCCGAATCGAGAGGGGGAGCGGGCTGGAGCGCCGCCGTCAGCTTCGTGCTCGTCTCGGCGCGCATCCGCAGCTCGTCCGTCAACATCTTGAGACGGGTGAGGCTTCGGATTCGGGAGAACAGCGGCAGGCCACGCACCGGCTTGGTCAGGAAATCATCGGCGCCCGCTTCCAGCCCCCGGACACGGTCCTGCTGCTGGTCCAGCGCCGTCACGAGCACGACAGGCAGATGCATGGTGCGCGGATCGCTTTTAAGCCGCCGACAAACTTCGAAACCATCCATGCCCGGCATCATCACGTCGAGCAGAACGAGATCGATCATCTCGCGGCCGCATATATCCAGCGCCTCCTGCCCGGACGTCGCGAGGAGAACGTCGTAATATTCTTCCGCCAACTGCGCCTGCATCAGGCGCAAATTGACGGGCATATCATCGACGATCAGAATCCGGGCGGACATGCGTCAAGCATCGCCAAGGAAGGACTTGATGGTCTCGATGAATTTCAGAACCGAGATGGGCTTGGAGATATAAGCTTCGCAACCGCCCTTCCGAATGCGCTCTTCATCGCCCTTCATCGCGAAGGCCGTGACGGCAATAACGGGAATCGAGCGCAGTTCAGGATCGGCCTTCAAATCTCGCGTGACATCCAGCCCGGAGACCTCAGGCAGTTGGATATCCATCAGAATCAGATCTGGACGATGCTCGCGCGCCAGATCGACAGCCGTCAAACCCGAACGGGTTTGGACCGTGCGGTAACCGTGAGCCTCGATCAGATCGCGAAAGAGCTTCATATTCAGCTCGTTGTCTTCGACGATCATGACGGTCTTGGTCATACGAATACCCTCTTCCGAACGTGACTCGTCCGGTTTCCCGACCTTCAATAGGCAAAGCTAGGGTAATTTGATTTAACAATTCGGCAATTCGGTCCTTCGACCGCGAAAGGAATCAGTTATGATTAACAAGACCTACCGCAGCGGAAGCGACGATCTGGAACAGACGGCGGCCGGTCTCGCGATCGAAGCCCTGACATTCATCTCAACCGATCGACTTCTGTTCAATCGGTTTCTGCGCCTCACCGGGCTCGAACTCGAGAATCTTCGGCAAGCCGCGGGCGAGCCGGCGTTTCTCGCGGGCGTTCTGGATTTCGTTCTTTCGGACGAAAAACT
Organism: Aureimonas sp. D3; assembly: GCF_001463805.1. Taxonomy (NCBI): domain Bacteria; kingdom Pseudomonadati; phylum Pseudomonadota; class Alphaproteobacteria; order Hyphomicrobiales; family Aurantimonadaceae; genus Aureimonas; species Aureimonas sp. D3. The sequence goes on from NZ_BBWM01000035.1 coordinate 147,828, forward strand.
CGTTACGGACCTCGCCGCCCATCTCGACATACCAGCCGTTCGGATCTCGGCCGCGCGCCGTGTCCTGGCGCTTCCCTACGCGGAGTCCTATTCCTGATGACAACGATCGGTCCTTCGATCAATGCGCTGCCCAAGCGCCATGACGCCTTGCTCGTCCTGGATGTCGATGAGGTCGTGCTGCATTTCATCGCGCCCTTCTGCGAACTCTTGGCCGAGCATGGCGCGCAACTGCATTTCGAAAGCTTTCGGCTGACCGGCAATGTCCGCTCGCTTTCGACGGGCGCGGCCGTCTCCGGTCATGAGCTCGATCGCATCACCGACCTTCTCTACACGGAGCAGGTCGAGCGGCAGCGGCCGGTGGAGGGTGTCGCCGAAGCGCTGAGTGAGCTTCGCGAAAGCGCCGACATTGTGTTCCTGACGGCGATGACGCCGCACTATTACGCGCAGCGCCGTACCCTCCTCGACCAGCATGGGCTGACCGATCCGATGATCGCCACCGAGCGATCCAAAGGTGGCCTTCTCGCCGAAATGCGCCAGCGCTGGAAGGGGCCGATCGTGTTTGTGGATGATCTCCCGCCCAACCTGGAGGGAGCCCGGCGCAGCGCCCCGGATATTCATCTCGTCCATCTTATGGCGAACCGTGAGTTCCGCGCTCACCTGCCATCGATGCCGAAGGGAACCGTGAGAGCCGACAACTGGTCAGAAGCCGCAGGGCTGATCCAGCAGCTTCTGGCAGGCTGAATTCTATCCGGCCGATCCAGTACCACGTTGGTCACGGTTCGGAACGGCGCTCACGCCTTACGCGAGCTCGACGTCGAGGACGCCGGGCGCCGCCTTGATCACACTCGCCATCTGCGGCGAAACGCGGAACTTGCCTGGCAAGGTGATCTCCACCTCGCGCTCGCCATCGTCACGCATCAGGATCAGCGAGATGTCGCTGTCTCCGCCTTGGCGCAATTGACTCTGAAACAGCGAAAACGGCTTGGCGTCGCGCATGAAGATGCGCAGCGCTTTTTGCATCTTCTCCGCCTCGGCTTCCAGCGACTGAACGCCGGACGCGCGCAGCGAGATGCCCTCCGGCCGATCTTCTGCCGAGACCGTGACGATCACCGAAGCGCCCGGCTCCAGCTTGTCGCGGAAGGTGATGAGCGTTTCTGTGAAGAGCACGATCTCATATTGCCCGGTCGGGTCGGAGAGTTGGACGATGCCGATCTTGCCGCCGGTGCGCGTCTTGCGCTCCTGCCTCGATGTCACCGTTCCGGCCAGGCGACCTGCCGTCTGCCCCTTGCGGACGCCAGCGACGACTTCCGCGTAGGTCTGGACCTTCAGGCGCTTCATGGCGTCCTTGTATTCGTCCAGCGGGTGAGCCGAGAGATAGAAGCCGATCGACTGGAACTCCCGCAGGAGCTTTTCAGCCGTGCTCCATCCCGACACCTCGTCCAGCCGCAGGGGTTCGGGTTCCCCACCACCGCCGAACATGTCGTGCTGGCCGGACGTGCGCCCCGCCTGCGCCAGCGCGGCATAGGCGGAGAGCTTTTCGAGATTGCCGCACAGGCGAGCACGGTCGATGCCGAAACAGTCCAGGGCGCCCGCCGCGATCAGATGTTCGAGCGTGCGCTTATTGACGATCTTGGGATCGATCCGCGCGCAGAAATCCTCGAGGCTTTTGAAGGTCCCGCCTTCCTCGCGCTTTTCGACGATGTGATCCACCGCCTGCTCGCCGACGCCCTTGATAGCCGCCAGCGCGTAGATGATCCTCCCGTCCCGCACCTCGAAAGGCCGGTGCGAAAGCTGCACCGAAGGCGGCACGACGGGAATGCCCAGACGCTTGGCGTCGAGTCGGAAGTCGTTGAGCTTGTCCGTATTGCCCATATCGAGCGTCATCGACGCGGCGAGGAACTCGACCGGGTAGTTCGCCTTCAGATAGGCCGTATGATAGGAGACCAGCGCATAGGCCGCCGCATGGCTCTTGTTGAAGCCATAGTCGGCGAACTTCGCCAGAAGATCGAAGATCGTATTGGCCTGCGCCTTGGGAATGCCGTTCTTCACGCAGCCATCCACGAAGCGCACGCGCTGAATATCCATTTCAGCGCGGATCTTCTTGCCCATGGCGCGGCGCAGCAGATCGGCCTCTCCCAGCGTATAGCCGGACAGAACCTGCGCGATCTGCATCACCTGTTCCTGGTAGATGATGACGCCCTGCGTTTCCCGAAGGATCGGTTCGATCTTCGGGTGGATGATCTCGACCTCTTCCTCCTTGTGCTTGCGGGCGTTGTAGACCGGGATATTCTCCATCGGGCCGGGGCGATAGAGCGCGACGAGGGCGACGATATCCTCGAACCGATCGGGTTTCATGCCGATCAGCGCCTTGCGCATACCGACCGATTCCACCTGGAACACGCCGACCGTCTCGCCGCGCGTCAGGAGTTCGTAGGTCGGCTTGTCCTCCAGAGGAACAGCGCCGAGATCGATCCTTTCACCGCGCCGGGCGATCAGGTCGACAGCGGTCTTCAGCGTCGTCAGCGTCTTCAGGCCGAGGAAGTCGAACTTCACGAGCCCGGCCTGCTCCACCCATTTCATGTTGAACTGGGTGACCGGCATATCGGATCTGGGATCTCGATACATTGGCACGAGCTTCGACAGGGGCCGGTCGCCGATCACGATACCGGCGGCGTGGGTCGAGGCGTGGCGGTAGAGACCTTCGAGTTTCAGCGCGATGCTGAGAAGGCGGTCCACCACCTCCTCCTTGCGCCGCTCTTCCTGAAGGCGCGGTTCGTCCTCCAGAGCCTGCGCGAGCGTCACCGGATTGGCCGGGTTTTGAGGCACGAGCTTGCAGAGCTTGTCCACGTGGCCGTAGCTCATCTCCAAAACACGCCCGACGTCGCGCAGCACGGCGCGCGCCTGCATGGAACCGAAGGTGATGATCTGGGCCACCTGCTCACGCCCATATTTTTGCTGGACGTAGCGGATGACCTCCTCGCGCCGATCCTGGCAGAAATCGATGTCGAAATCGGGCATCGAGACGCGGTCGGGATTGAGGAAGCGCTCGAACAGAAGCGCGAAACGGAGAGGATCGAGATCGGTGATGGTCAGCGAATAGGCGACGAGCGAACCCGCGCCCGAACCACGGCCGGGTCCGACCGGGATGCCCTGCGCCTTCGCCCATTTGATGAAGTCCGACACGATCAGGAAGTAGCCGGGGAACTTCATCCGCTCGATGACCGAGAGTTCGAACTCAAGCCGCTCGCGATAGGTCTCGACGGTCTGGCCCGGTGCGGGACCGTGCGCTGCCAATCGCGCCTCGAGCCCGGCTTCGGCTTGGGCGCGCAGCTCCGCCGCTTCGGCAAGCTCGGCCTCGCTCGCATCGGCATCGGCGCCAGCGAAACGGGGCAAGATGGGCTTGCGGGTGCGCACGCGATACGAACAGCGCCGCGCGATCTCGATCGTGTTCTCGATCGCCTCGGGCAGATCGGCGAAGAGCAACGCCATCTGCTCCTGTGATTTCAGGCAGTGATCCCGCGTCAGGCGCCGGCGATCCTCGTGGCTGACGAGCCGGTTCGAAGCGACGGCAATCAACGCGTCATGCGCATCGAAATCTTCATTGCAGAAGAAGAACGGCTCGTTGGTCGCGACAAGCGGGAGATTCAGTTCGTAGGCCAGCGCGCAGGTTTCGGGCTCCGTACGCCGGGCACGGCCCTCATGGCGCTGCAATTCGACATAGAGCCGATCGCCAAAGGCGGAGGCCAGCATTTCCAGACGAGCACGCGCCACGGCGCTTTGGCCCGACGCGATGGCGGCTCCGATCGGTCCGAGCGGACCACCGGTCAGCGCGATCACGCCTTCCGAATGCTCGGCCAACCATTCCGCCAGAACGTGCGGACGCGTGTTTCCATCATGTTCCAGGTAGGAGCGGGACACGAGCTCCACGACGTTCTCGTAGCCACGCTCCGTCGCCGCGATGAGAACGATCGACCCCGTCGATCCGAAGCCGGAGCGATCGCGCGGATTGCCCTCGACGTCGCGGAAATCGACCTCGATCTGACACCCGATGATCGGCTGGATGCCGGATTTCGCCGCTTTTTCCGAAAACTCAAGCGCCCCGAAAAGATTGCCTGTATCGGCAATCCCGATTGCCGGCGCTCCATCGCTCTTGGCGAATTTGACGATCTGGTCGACGCGCAGCGCGCCTTCGAGCAGAGAAAAGGCACTGTGTACCCGAAGATGAATGAAACGCAGGGGCGTCGCTGCGCACGCTTTCTCTTCGGCCATGACGATATTCCCGATTTCCGCAGGGACCTCGTTGAGAGACCCGTCAGGCCGAAGCTCGCAATCCGGATCGAGGATCGATTCGGTTCCGAAGTCCGCAGCCAGGAATTCGTCAGTGTTCCAATTCATGAGCCGAAGTCCAGACCCGATCCGGACTTGTTCACCATTCCCGCAAGCGTGGGATCAGATCAGATGAAGGATCAAGGCAAAGCTCGCGATGAAAGCGGCTACGGCCGTGAGCGAAGCGATTTCTCTGAGAACCAGCATGACAACCTCCGTTGATCTCTGTTCCCAATTTGTTCCATTCCCTTGCGATGCGCAAGAACAAAATAGGAACAGGCCGATTATGGTTGCTGAAATGACAAAGCCCCGCATTTAGGGCGGGGCTTTGAAGGCTTGCGGTTGGGATGGACGCTCTTCAGCCGTTCAAACGCCCGAGAAAGCGGTCCGCCGTCCGAAGGCTCAGCGCCATGATGGTCAGCGCCGGATTTGCTGCGAGCGCCGAGGGGAAGACCGAATTGTCGGCAATCCAAAGATTGGGCACATCGAAGCTGCGGCCGTAGGGATCGACCACGCTATCTCCCGCATCAACGCCCATCCGGCAGGTTCCGATCGTATGGGCGGTGCGATCGAGCACCCAGACGTCGCTCGCCCCAGCGGCTTCCCAGACCGATGTCATGAATCGGACGGCGTGGGCGCGGAGCGCCTTTTCATTCTCGCCGTACCCGAAGCGGATCAGCGGCTTGGGCATACCTCTTCCATCCAGCTCGTCCGATAGGGTCATCACGTTCTCGTCGCTCGGAAGGCATTCGCCATTGATGCCGATGCCGGCGACGTGGTTGTAGCGGTCGAGATAGTCGGTGAGCTTCTGCCCCCAGAGACCTCGCCCGCGAGCCACCTGGTCCGCCCATGTCTGGAGCACCACGCCCAGGCTTTGAACGAGATAGCCACCGGCGAAATCGGCGCCTTCCGGTCGCAGCATGTCTTCGGTGATCAACGAGGACGGGTAGCCCTTGTTCATCCGCATCTCGTGTGGGAACGTTCCCCAGACCTGCGTTGCGACATGCGCCGTGTAATTGCGCCCCACCTGACCGCTCGAATTGGCGATCCCCTGCCGCAGGAGAAGGCGCGGCGTCTCGATCGCCCCCGCGCACAGAAACACCTGCGCGCATTTTTGACGCATCATGGCGCCGGCCTGCCAATAGACGACCGCCGCGATCCGCCCTTGGCTGTCGAACTCGAAATGATCGGCGAAGCTCTCCGGCCGGATCTCCGCACCGCGCGCGACGGCAAGGGGAAGATAGGTGACGTCCATCGACGTCTTGGCACCATTGCGACAGCCCTGATGGCAATAGCCGCAGTTCACGCAAGGCTCACGCACGGGTGCATCCGGTTGCTCGAAACGACGTGACACGACTGCGACGGGACCATCGCTCGCCTTCGCCCCAACGGCCTCGCATCCTCTCGCCATAACCTGCGCAGGTGCGTTCCGCAGAACGGGCGGCAGCGCATAGCGACGGGACGAGTCCCACGGGTAAGATGCCGGACCCGACACGCCGACAAAGGACTCAACTTCCGCATAGTAGGGAGTGAGCTCGTGGAGTGACAAAGGCCAATCCCGGCCCTTCCCGGTTTCGCTCGCCAAGCGCAGATCGCGCGCGTCGGCGCGCGGCACGAAGGCGCCCCAATGCAGCATCGAGCCGCCGACACCGACACCGCTATTGTTGGCACCAAACGCTTCCGGCATTGAGCCACCGCTGACGCGCTCATCCATCCAATAGAGATCGGACGACATCGCCTCGTCCGCCGCGTATTCTCTGGGGTCTCGGTTCGATCCGGCTTCCAGCGCCACGACGCGCAGGCCCGCTGCGGCCAACCGCGCCAGAAGGGGCGATCCACCGGCACCCGTCCCGATGACCACAGCGTCCACAATCTCGTTCAGCCCATAACGTGCCATTCGGTCGAGCTTCATCGTGCGCGCTCCGATTGGTCGAACGATGAGACCCGCTCAGGCTCCCAAGCCTCGCGTTCGTCGAGGCCGACGTTCTCGAAGCCTTGGAACGCCGATCCGGTGCCGCCGCCATTCGCAAAGCCGGAATAGCCAATCCGCGCCATGATGGCGGGATGCGCGACATAATGACGAACCGCATCAGATCGGACTTCTTCGAACCAGAGCTTCATCTGCTCGGCATCGAAGCATCCTGCCGGCACCGGGGAGACGGCATTGCCCTGGCCGATCGTTTCCAGCAATTCGTCTCTCGCTGCTTCCGGCAGAAGATCGAACCCCTGCCCGGTCTTTGCCTCGGCCAAGGCGTTCAACGTGTCGAGGCCGGCGCGATAGGCGTCTGGATCGGTCGGAAGAGCTTCGTAGCGCCAGCCGTTTCCCTCTTGATCTGCCATCATCGCGTCGAGGCGCAGCGCGAGGTCGATGCCGTAGGCTTCCGCATCCGGAAGAATACGAGAAACCATCGCTCGCAAGGTGTCCAACTGTCGTTGGTCGAACGACCGAGGCGCTGTCGCAGAATCGTCGGGAAGAGCGCGCCGCGCCAGCTCGGCTTTCAGCGCATCGCTGACGCGATCAGGTGGGACGAGATCCGTACAAAGAGGGAAAGATCGAGACGAGGTCTTGATTGGGGACGCATGAGACAACGGCAGGTCCTATCGCAGCTGTAACGGTTCGAATGTGGCCGTCTAACTACGTGGATGCGAAAACGCTGCATCGGATCGCTCGGCAAGTTGCCGCATGATGCAGGAGCCGCCGCCCCTCGCTGGGCGACGATCCTGTTGTCTCAGAGACGATGATCCCGAATCTTCCCTTCGGACAGCGTCACGGCGCGGTCCATTCGACGAGCCAAATCGTGATTGTGTGTCGCGATCAGCGCTGCCACGCCGGACTGGCGTACCAGCGCGGTCATGGCGTCGAACACATAGTTCGACGTGGTCGGATCGAGATTACCGGTCGGCTCGTCCGCCAGAAGCACAAAGGGATTGTTGGCGACCGCTCGGGCGATCGCGACACGCTGCTGCTCGCCGCCCGAGAGTTCGGATGGGCGATGTTTGGTGCGATGGCCTAGCCGCATATAATCGAGCAGTTCCCGTGCCCGATCCGCCGCCAGATCCCGGCGAAGACCGCCGATCATCTGGGGCAGCATGACGTTCTCCAGGGCCGAGAATTCCGGCAGGAGATGGTGGAACTGATAGACGAACCCGATGGCGGAGCGCCGCATAGTCGTGCGCCCGGCGTCGTCGAGCGCGCCGCAGGATTGCCCGTTGACGACCACGTCCCCAGCGTCTGGCCGCTCCAGCAAGCCGGCAATGTGCAGAAGTGTGGACTTACCCGAGCCCGACGGTGCGACAAGCGCCACCATCTCGCCCGGCATGATCGCGAGGTCCGCCTGATCCAGGATCGTGAGACGAGCGTCCCCTTGCGCGAAATGGCGTTCGACGCGCTCCAGTCGTAGAGAAGCCTGATCCATCATTCGTAACGCAATGCCTCGACGGGATCGAGCTTCGATGCCTGCCACGAGGGGAAGATCGTCGCGAGAAAGGACAAACCGACCGCCATGAGCACGACGGTCGCGACCTCACGGGCGTCGATCTCCGCCGGCAGCCGGCTGAGGAAGTAGAATTCGGGATTGAACAAGGTCGTGCCCGAGACCCACGAAAAGAACTGACGGAGATTTTCGATATTCAGGCAGAAAACCGTACCCAGAACGAAGCCCGCCAGCGTTCCCGAAATCCCGATCGAGGCGCCCGTGATCAGGAACACGCGCATGATTGATCCACGCGTCGCCCCCATGGTTCGCATGATCGCGATGTCCCGGCCTTTGTCCTTCACCAGCATGAAGAGACCGGAGATGATGTTCAGCGCGGCGACCAGAACGATCAGGGTCAGGATGATGAACATGACATTGCGCTCGACCTCCAGAGCCGAAAAGAAGCTCTCGTTCTGACGCTGCCATGTGATGGTGTAATTCGGCCGTCCGGCCGCCTGCTCGATCTGCGCCTGCATGGCCGACACCTTGTCGGGGTCGTTCACGAAAATCTCGATCGACTGCGCTTGGTTTTCCGAATTGAAGAAGAGCTGCGCTTCGTTGAGCGGCATATAGACATAAGCGGCATCATACTCCGACAGACCAATCTCGAAGATCGCGACGATCGGATAGGCTTTGACGCGTGGCGTGACACCCAGCGGCGTCACGTCACCCTCAGGCGAAACGAGCGTGATGGAGTCGCCGAGGCGCAGCCCGAGCGAGTCCGCCAGACGGCTTCCGATCGCGACGCCTTGGCTGGTGTCGAAATTCTCGATTGTCCCGAGTTTGATATTCGACGCGATGGGCTTCAGCCGCAGAAGATCGGCGCCTCGAACGCCTTTCACCAGAGCGCCGGTGCTGGCATTGTTTGTGCCCGTTGCCAGAACCTGTCCTTGCACCAAGGGCATGGTGAAGGCGACGCCGGGCACAGCTGCGATGCGCTTGGCCACCTCGTCATAGTCGGTCAGCGGCTGATCCATGGGCTGCATGATGACATGCCCGTTGACGCCCAGAATGCGCGTCAGCAACTCCCCTCGAAATCCATTCATCACCGACATGACGATGATCAGCGCCGCCACGCCCAGCATGATGCCCACGAAGGAGAAGCCGGCGATAACGGAGACACCCGCGTCTCGCCGACGTGACCGGAGATACCGGCCCGCGATCATCCATTCGAAGCGCGAGAAAGGCTTGGTCTTCATGAAGGGCTCCGGAGCGATGCCGGCTGCGGGACCGACCGTCATCGGGTGCCGATGGTCAAGCCGAGAGACGACGCAGGACGTCGCCAACGGGCAGCGTCTCGCGCTCGCCACCGGCGCGCAGCTTCAATTCGACCTCGCCGGCTTTGGCACCGCGCGGCCCGACAATGATCTGCACTGGCAGGCCTATCAGGTCCATCGTTGCGAATTTCGCGCCCGCTCGCGTGTCCTGGTCGTCGTAAAGGACGTCCTGCCCCGCTGCCTGCAGCTCGGCATAAAGACGCTCGCAGACCGCATCGCATTCGGCGTCGCCCGGCTTCATATTGATGAGACCGACATCGAAGGGCGCAACGCCCTTCGGCCAGATGATACCGTTCTCGTCGTGAGACGCTTCGATGATGGCCGCGATCAACCGGCTCGGGCCGATACCGTAGGAACCCATGAAAACGGGCACGTCCTTCCCATCAGGCCCAGTGACATAGGCTTTCATCGGCTCGGAATATTTCGTACCGAAATGGAAGATGTGCCCGACTTCGATGCCTCGGGCTGCGACCCTCTCGCCCTCGGGAACCGCGTTCCAAGCGGCTTCGTCGTGCATCTCTTCAGTCGCCGCGTACGGCGTGGTCCAAGTGTTCACGATGTCGGCGAGAGCAGCGGCATCGGTGAAATCGACGCCTTCACCAGGCGCGGCCATATCGAGATAATCCCGATGGCAGAACACTTCGCTCTCGCCCGTTGAGGCCAGGATAATAAATTCGTGGCTGAGCTTGCCGCCGATCGGGCCTGTATCGGCGCGCATGGGGATGGCCTTCAAACCCATGCGCTCGAAGGTGCGCAGATAGGCTACGAACATCCGGTCATAGGCCGTCTTCGAGGACTCGTAATCGATGTCGAACGAATAAGCGTCCTTCATCAGAAATTCGCGTGAGCGCATGACGCCGAAGCGCGGACGCACCTCGTCGCGGAACTTCCACTGAATATGGTAGAGGTTGAGCGGCAGGTCCTTGTAGGAGCGGACATAGGAGCGGAAAATGTCGGTGATCATCTCTTCGTTCGTCGGACCGAACAAAAGCTCCCGCTCGTGGCGGTCCTCGATTCGCAGCATCTCCCTGCCGTAATCGTCGTACCGCCCGCTCTCGCGCCAGAGATCGGCCGACTGAATCGTCGGCATCAGCATCTCTATCGCGCCAGAGCGGTCCTGCTCTTCGCGAATGACACGTGAGACCTTGTCCAGAACACGCTTACCGAGCGGCAGCCAGGAATAAAGCCCGGCCGCCTGCTGGCGGATCATTCCGGCGCGCAGCATGAGGCGGTGCGAGACGATCTCCGCTTCCTTCGGGGTTTCCTTGAGGATCGGCAGAAAGTAGCGAGACAGACGCATGAGAACTCGAAGCTCGGCGAGAAAGGAGGCGGGATACCCTACCCCGGCTTCTTAACGGCTCGAACACCGAATGCAAAGCGAAGCTAGGACAGGCCGTCCATCAAACCGGATCGCATCGTATCCGGCGAGCACGAAGCTTGCTCGAGGCATGCCATGCTCAAGTCCTAGGCGCGATGAGAAAGAAATCGTCACATTTCTGCCATTCGCACTCGACAGCAGCGCGATTTTGAGTCTAAGTTCGGTCCATCAAAAAGCGTCGAACGACGCATACTTCCGCAGACCGCGTTTGGGAGGACGTGACCTTCGGCGCGCTAAAGCGCAGCCTCGGCCCAAGGGTCGATGCAAGGTCCAGGTTTGTGATCTAAAATGCGGGGCTTGGCCTCGCATTTTTTTTGCCTGCGCTTTCCCGCCAGGCAGCTTTGATTGCCCAGCCGTCAGAGCGCGCCTATGTCCCCGGCACGATATGGGGGATCATGTCGATGCTGTATCCCCAGACCTCCGTGACGAGGTAAAAGACTGCGAAGACCGCGAAGGCGAGAAGCGTCGTGCGGAGCGCCGCTTGCCCAACCTTGAACCGGCTCGGCGCGCTGTGGGCCGTGCCTAGAACGATATCGCCATCGTCGATTTGCGATCGCATGCCGATCGGCAGAACGATGAAGAGCACCGTCCACCAGATCACGAAATAGATCGCAACATAGGTGACGATGCTCATCTGATATCTTCCTCAACGTATTCTAGGGCTTAAAATCTCAGCCCTTGACGACGAACACCGTCACCGACGGCTTCTTGCCCCATGCATCGTGCGCCTCGCTGCGAACAGCACGACGAACGGCCTCGCGCACGAGCTCGACATCCTTGCGGCGGCCCCGAGGGATACTCTCAACCGCACCAGCGGCGGCGTCGAGCAGGATTTCGACCATTTCGTCGCCGTTCTCATCGCGCTCGGGAAGGCCCATGGCAACGATTTCGGGATCGACGTCCAGTTCCAGCTTCGCGCTGAGTTCGACCAGAACGGAAACGTGTCCCGCGAACGCCAGACGTCGGCGCTCGTCGATGCCCATTTCCTTCGTGCCGCCGATCAGGAAGCCGTCCTTGTAGAACCGACCGACGGGCACTTCATCGATAATGGTGGCCGGCCCCGGTGCAAGACGCACCATCTTCCCGTTCCGCAGCGAAACCACATCGGGCACGCCGAGATCCTTCGCGAGCTGGGCATGTGCCACGAGATGCGCTGGCTCGCCATGGGCGGGAACGGCGATCTTCGGACGCGTCCATTCATACATGCGGCGCAGCTCGGAACGCCTCGGGTGGCCCGACACGTGAACCAGCTTGTCGTGATCCTCGATCACGACGATCCCGCGTTCGATCAACGCGTTCTTGATGTCGTTGATCGCCTTCTCGTTCCCAGGAATGCTGCGCGACGAAAAGATCACCGTGTCGTCACGAGACAGCGCGACGGCGGGATGCTCGTCCTTTGCGAGCTTCGACAAAGCGGCCCTCGGCTCGCCCTGACTACCGGTCAGAACGATGACAGCCTTTTCCCGCGGGATGTAGCCGAAATCCTGCTCGCCCACGAAGGGTGCCAGCGACTCGAGATAGCCAAGTTCCGACGCGACATCGGCGACGCGCTTCATGGACCGGCCCATCAGCAGAACCTGACGACCGGCGATTTCCGCCGCTTGCGCGATCGAGCGAATGCGGCCGACGTTGGACGAGAAGGTTGTGACAGCCACGCGGCCCTTGGCCGCCTGAATGATCTCGGACAAGGACGCCGAGACCTGCTTCTCGCTCGGCGACTCGCCTTCGCGCATTGCATTGGTCGAGTCGCAGACAAGCGCGAGCACGCCCTCGTCGCCGATTTCGCGCAGACGTGCCTCGTCGGTCGGCTGACCCAAACCGGGTGTCGGATCGATTTTCCAGTCGCCCGTATGCAGAACCGTACCCAACGGCGTTCGGATCGCGAGGGCCACGGGCTCGGGGATCGAATGCGTCACGTTGATCGCTTCGATCGAGAACGGACCGACATCGAACCGATCCCCCGCCTTGAAAATGGTGACCGGAACTTTGGGTGCGCCCGGCTCGCCCTCACGCTTTGCGGCGAGAAGCGCTGCCGTGAAGGGCGTTGCATAAACCGGCGCCTTCAAACGTGGCCAGAGATCGAGAACGGCCCCGTAATGGTCCTCGTGCGCATGGGTAATGATGAGCGCCTTTAGGGAGTGGCGCTCGGACTCCAGGAATGTCGTATCCGGCAGAATCAAATCGACGCCCGGCATCTCAGGGCCGGCGAAGGAAACGCCACAATCGATCGCGATCCATTCGCGATTATCGGCGGGACCATAGCCATACAGGGCGAGATTCATACCGATCTCGCCGATGCCGCCCAGCGGCACGAATACCAGTTCGTTCAATGCACTATCACTTTCCTACAAGCCGCAAGGCGGCGCCGACTTTCATAAAGGCAGGGGTTACCTGCAAACTCACAGCACCGCCGCTGCATCGTCGCGCGGCAGTAAGAAGACGTCTCCAGCCGACACCTCGCGTCGAGTCCCGTCCGGCAAATCCAGCACCAGACGACCCGAGGAATCCAAATCGGCGAAACGCCCTTCGATTGTCTCATTGGGAAGATTGACGCGACAGGGACCACCGATCCCCGCCGCACCCGACAGCCAATGGAGGCGAATATCAGAAAAATGGGCGCCTTGGCGCCATAAGTCCAGAGCGCCCTCGATTCCGGCAGCAACGGACAGGAACACATCACGCACGCCAGCGACGATACCGGCTTTGGAAAGCGTCGTCACAGCATACGGCCCACCCTCGGGCGCGGACGCGACGTTCACGCCAAATCCAATGACGACGGCTTGACGCCCGTCAGGCGTCCGCTCGCTCTCGACCAGGATGCCAACGCATTTGGCACCACCTATGAGAAGATCGTTGGGCCATTTGATCCGGATCGCAGCGGGATCGGCACCGGGCAGTTTAAGCAGCCCATCCCGCAAACCGACCGCAATGACGAGAGGAATTTGACCCATCGCATGCACGGGCGCGGGGTCCACCAACAGGAGACTCGCGTAGAGATTGCCCTGCTGAGACGACCAAGGGCGGCCACGCCGCCCTCGTCCCGCCGACTGACTTTCAGCCGTGATCCAAAGCGATCCCGGATCACCTGAACGCGCCGCCTCCAGGGCTATCGTATTGGTCGAAGTGACCTGCCCGAGAGCAAGATGGCGACGCGTCGAAGGTCCGGTTCGGCGCATCGATCAGAGAAAGAAGCCGCGTGCCGCGTTGGCGGCGGCAGCGAACATTGGCCCTGCCACGAAAATGTAGGCCGGAAAGACAAACAGAGTTGCGGCGCCCAGAACGATCTTCAGTTCGGTACCCATGGGTTCGAAACCACCGACAGGCTCGTCGAACCACATGACCTTCACGACGCGAAGGTAGTAGAACAGGCCGACCGTCGACGCGACGACGCCGATCACTGCCAAGGGCACCAGTCCCGCGCCGACAGCGGCGACGAAGACGTAGTACTTGCCCCAGAAGCCGAGAAGCGGAGGCAGACCTGCCAGCGACAGCATCAGCGTCGTCAGGGCTAGAGCCAGGATCGGATTGCTGCGGGACAAGCCGGCGAGCTCGTACACGTCTTCGATCATTTCGTCGCGGCGACGCATCGACAGGATCACAGCGAACGTACCGAGCGTCATAGCAACATAAGTCGCCATATAGATCAGAACGCCGCGCACGCCCGCCTCATTGCCTGCGGCAAGGCCGACAAGAACGTACCCCATGTGGCCGATGGAGGAATAGGCCATCAGACGCTTGATGTTGCGCTGGCCGATCGCCGCGAAAGAGCCCAACAGCATCGAAGCAATCGAAATGAAGATAATGACCTGCTGCCAATCCGCCGTCATCGGGCCGAAGCCTTGAACCGTGAGGCGGGTCAGCAAGGCCACTGCCGCGACCTTCGGCGCGCCGGCCAGAAGAGCCGTGACCGGCGTGGGTGCGCCCTCGTACACGTCGGGTGTCCACATATGGAACGGCACGGCCGAAATCTTGAATGCCAGGCCTGCCAGAACGAAGACCAGACCAATCAGCAAACCGGTCGAGCGAGTTTCTTGAGACGCGACGGCGATCGCGATTTCGTGGAAGCCGATCTGCCCCGTGAAGCCATAAACGAGCGAGGCACCGTACAGGAGCATGCCCGACGAAAGCGCGCCGAGAACGAAGTACTTCAGCCCGGCTTCCGTCGACTTGATGTGGTCACGGGCAATCGCCGCAATGACATAGATGGCCAGAGACTGGAGCTCCAAGCCCATATAAAGTGCGATCAGATCTCCGGCCGAGACCATAACCAGCATACCGACCGTGCAAAGCACGATCAGGACGGGAAACTCGAACTTATCGAAGCGCTCCCGCTTTGCGAAGGCGTTCGACATGAGAAGAGCGGCAGCTGATGCGATCAGCACCAGCACCTTCATGAAGCGAGCGAACGGATCGAGGATAATGGACCCGCCGAACGCCACGCCGTTCGGCGTGACGAAACAGAGCCAGCCAGCCGCGAAGACGAGCAGACCGACGGCCAGCGACATGACGAAACCGCCGCTGCGCTCCCCTTGAAACGTGCCGATCATCAGAAGGAGCATCGCCCCGACCGACAGGATCAGTTCAGGACCGACGATAGGGAGGCTTTGCGCCACGAATTGGGAGAACATGATTTGTGTAGCCCCGGTCGGTTAGTGCAGGGAGGCGACGCTGGCCGCAGCTTGCAGCGCAGCGGTATAGCCGCCCAGGAGATGCTCGACGGACGCCGAGGTCACATTGAAGACGGGCATCGGATAGACGCCGAAGAAGACCGTCAGAACAGCTAGCGGATAGAGCAGGACCTTTTCTCGCGGCGTCAGATCGAGGATCGCCTTCAGGTTCTCCTTATCGAGGCTGCCGAGGATCACGCGACGGTAGAGCCACAAAGCATAGGCTGCGGACAAGATGACGCCCGTCGCGGCGAAGATCGAGACCCAGGAGTTGACGCGAAACACGCCCATCAAGGTCAGGAACTCGCCCACGAAGCCGCTGGTGCCCGGAAGACCGACATTGCCCATGGTGAAGAGCAGCATCATCGCGGCATAGGCTGGCATCCGGTTGACCAGACCACCATAGGCCGAGATCTCGCGGGTATGCATCCGGTCGTAAACCACGCCGACGCAAAGGAACAAAGCGCCGGAAATCAGTCCGTGCGATAGCATCTGGAAGATCGCGCCCTGCACACCCTGTTCGTTCGCGGCGAAGATGCCCATGGTGACGAAGCCCATGTGAGCGACGGATGAGTAAGCAATCAGCTTCTTGATGTCGTCCTGCATGAGCGCCACCAGCGAGGTGTAGATGATGGCGACGACGGAGAGTGTGTAGACGAGCGGAGCGAATTCCGCCGACGCCAGCGGGAACATCGGCAGCGAGAAGCGCAGGAATCCGTAGCCGCCGAGTTTCAGAAGGATGCCGGCCAGGATCACCGAACCCGCCGTCGGCGCCTCGACGTGAGCGTCGGGGAGCCAAGTGTGAACAGGCCACATCGGCATCTTGACAGCGAAGGACGCGAAGAAGGCGAACCAGAGCCAGTTCTGCATCCCGGCTGGGAATTGATAGGCGAGAAGTTCAGGGATGGAGGTCGTACCGCTCGTCCAATACATCGCCATGATGGCAACGAGCATGAAGACCGAGCCGAGGAACGTATAGAGGAAGAACTTGTAGGACGCGTAGACGCGACGCTTGCCCCCCCAGACGCCGATGATGAGGAACATCGGGATCAGGGAGCCTTCGAAGAAGAGGTAGAAGAGAACGATATCCAGCGCGCAGAACACGCCGATCACCAGCGTCTCCAGTACCAAAAAGGCCATCATATATTCCTTCACCCGGACGGTGATGGAATCCCGGCTGGCCAGGATGCAGATCGGCAGCAGGAAGGTCGTCAGGATGACGAAGAGCATGGAAATACCGTCCACGCCCATATGATAGGAGATGCCGCCTTCCAGCCACTCGACGCGCTCCACCATCTGGAAGCCGGCATTGCTCTTGTCGAAGCCGACCCAGATGAGAAGCGAGAGAAGGAAATTGAAGATCGTCACCAGGAGGGCGACGTTGCGGATGTTTCGGCGCGCGAGCTCGCTGTCGTCGCGCGTGAAGAGGATGATCAGAACGCCGACGAGTGGGAGAAACGTGACGGTCGATAAGATCGGCCAACCGGACATCAGATGGTTCCCCGGAACATCATGAAGGTGACGAGCGCCGCGACGCCGATCAACATGGCGAAGGCGTAGTGATAAAGATAACCCGTCTGCATCTGGACGACGCGGCTGGTCACATCGAGGACGCGGGCCGAAATGGCATTCGGGCCAAGACCGTCGATGACCTTCGTATCACCGGTCTTCCATAGGAACCGCCCAAGGCGCTTTGCATTCTGAACGAAGATGAAGTCGTAGAGCTCGTCGAAATACCACTTGTTGAGCAGGAACTTGTAGAGCCCCGGATTGCGGGCCGCGAGCTGCGCCGCCTTCTCCGGAGAGCGGATATACATGATGTAGGCCAGCACGAACCCGATCACCATGGCGATGGTCGGCGAGTAGGCCACCAGAGCGGAGACGTGGTGTGCTTCGTGAAGCACGTGGTTCTCTGGTCCCGTGAAGATCGCCGTATGCCAGAAGCTTTCGTATCCTTCCCCAAGGAAGAACGGGTAGAAAACGATACCCGCCAGCAGCGCCCCAGCCGCCAGGACATAGAGCGGCACGAGCATGACCGGGGGCGACTCATGGATATGGTGCATGACCTCATGCGATGCGCGAGGCTTGCCGTGGAACGTCATGAAGATGAGACGCCAGGAATAGAAGCTCGTCAGCAGCGCCGCGATGACGGTCATGATGTAACCGTACATGGCGAAAGCGTTCTCACCCACGAACGCGCTCTCGATGATCGCGTCCTTCGAATAGTAGCCAGCCGTGAACGGGAAGCCCGTCAGCGCGAGCGTTCCGACGATCATCATCCAGTATGTCATGGGAATGTGACGACGCAGGCCACCCATACGGCGCATATCCTGCTCGTCCGACACGGCATGGATCACCGAACCGGCACCGAGGAACAGGAGCGCCTTGAAGAACGCGTGGGTAAAGAGATGAAAGACGGCCGCGCCATAAGCGCCGACACCCAGTGCTACGAACATGTAGCCGAGCTGCGAACAGGTCGAATAGGCGATGACGCGCTTGATGTCGTTCTGAACAAGACCGATCGTCGCCGCGAAAAAGGCCGTCGTCGCGCCGATGAACGTAACGAAGGTCAGCGCGGAGTGGCTGAGTTCGAAAACGGGTGACATACGTGCCAGCATGAAGACGCCCGCCGTCACCATCGTGGCCGCATGGATCAGAGCCGAGACCGGGGTCGGGCCTTCCATAGCATCGGGCAACCAGGTGTGCAGGCCGATCTGGGCGGACTTACCCATAGCGCCCATGAAGAGAAGCAAACAAATGGCGGTCATCGCACCGGCGGCACTGAGCGAATAACCGGCGAAGTGCAGCACGGCCTCTCCGTTACCTGCCGCCTCCCCGGCCAGACTCTCGCCCAGCTGTCGCGCGCCGGCGAAGATGGTCTCGAAGCTGACCGAGCCGAACACGACGAACAGACCGAAAATGCCGAGCAGGAAGCCGAAATCGCCAACGCGGTTGACGACGAACGCCTTCATAGCGGCGGCATTCGCGGACGGCTTCTTGTACCAGAAGCCGATCAGCAAGTACGAAGCGAGACCCACCCCTTCCCATCCGAAGAACATCTGAACCAGGTTGTCGGCCGTGACCAGCGTCAACATGGCGAAGGTAAAGAGCGACAGATAGGCGAAGAAGCGCGAGCGGGATTCATCGTGATGCATGTACCCGATCGAGTAGATATGCACGAGCGACGAGACCGTGTTCACGACGACCAACATGACCAAAGTCAGACGATCGATGCGCAAAGCCCAAGACACATCCAGAGCACCGGCCTGCATCCAGTGCAGGACGTTGACATGCAGTGTTTCGCCGTTTCCGAATCCGAACGAGATGAACGCAATCCAGGAGAGGATTGCGGCCAGAACAAGCAGGCCGGTCGTGGCGTACTCGGACGCCTTATGCCCGATCGTCGGGCCGGCGAGGCCCGCGACCAGAAAGCCGATTAGCGGGAGTAGAACGATGAGGGTATACATCCTCGCCTTCAGCCTTTCATCGTATTGACGTCTTCGACCGCGATGGAGCCGCGGTTGCGGAAGAAGACGACCAGAATTGCAAGACCGATCGCCGCTTCAGCAGCTGCGACGGTCAGAATGAACAAAGCGAAAATCTGGCCTGCGAGGTCGTTCAGGAAACCTGAGAACGCGACGAGGTTAAGATTCACAGAAAGGAGGATCAGCTCGACCGACATGAGGATCGTGATGATATTCTTCCGGTTCATGAAGATGCCGAAGACGCCGATCACAAAAAGGATGGCGGCAACCGTAAGGTAATGTCCTAGACCAACGGCCATGATGTCTATTCCTTGGAGCCCGCTCAGATACCGCGACCGGTTTCGACCTTGACGACCTCGATGGACGTCGCCGGATTGCGAGCGACCTGCTGAGGGATGGATTGGCGCTTCAGGCCAGGCTTATGGCGCAGCGTCAGGACGATCGCACCGACCATGGCCACAAACAGAACCAGACCGGCCATCTGGAAGAAGAAGACGTAGCGCGTGTAGAGCACCTGCCCGATGGCTTCGATGTTCGACATGGTCTCGAGCGGAGGCGTCGGAAGCACCGTTCCGGCGCTCGGCGTGGGCTGGAAGTAACCGCCCGAGACGGCGATGATCAACTGCGCCAGTAGAACAAGCCCGATGATCGCACCAATCGGCGCGTATTTCAGCGCGCCCTGCTTCATTCGCCCGAAGTCCAGGTCCAGCATCATCACGACAAACAGGAAGAGGATCGCGACGGCGCCGACATAAACGACAATCAGGATCAGCGCGAGAAACTCCGCCCCGGTCAGAAGGAACAGACCAGCGGACGCCACGAAGGTGAGAATGAGAAACAGGACCGAGTGAACCGGATTTCGGGAAACAACGACCATGAGCGCCGAACCGACGCTGACAATGGCGAAGAGGTAGAAGAAAAACGACTGTAGGCCCATCGTGGCGGGCTCCCCCAAAAAGGTGCGGTTCAACGGCGCACGAGGATCGTAAACGTCCCTCGCCGCCTCGGTTGGATCCCCGGATGTCGCAGGCGACAACCTCTAACGATTAACGGTACGGCGCATCGAGAGCGATATTGCGAGCGATCTCGCGTTCCCAGCGATCGCCGTTCGCGAGCAGCTTTTCCTTGTCGTAGTAGAGCTCTTCACGTGTCTCGGTCGAAAACTCGAAATTCGGACCTTCAACGATCGCGTCGACGGGGCAGGCTTCCTGGCAGAAGCCGCAGTAGATGCACTTCACCATATCGATGTCATATCGAACCGTTCGACGTGTTCCGTCGTTTCGGCGCGGTCCGGCTTCGATTGTGATGGCCTGCGCAGGGCAGATCGCCTCGCAGAGTTTGCAGGCAATGCAGCGTTCCTGCCCGTTCGGATACCGACGCAGCGCATGCTCGCCGCGGAAGCGCGGACTTACAGGCCCCTTCTCGAAAGGATAGTTGACGGTCGATTTCGGCGCGAAAAAATAGCGCATCGAAAGACGGAAAGCCGCCAGGAACTCCAGCAGGAACAGCGATCGGATAGTCTGCGTCAGAGCGCTCATCTTAAACCTTGCCTCCGGGATTCGGAGAGAAATGGGGCCGGCCCTCACCCCTGCGCCGTGCGGGCCTTGCGCATGATGGAGAGGCGGCTACGACGCCGCCCGCGCAAGATCAGGCCTGAGCCCAACCGGTCAACTGAAGAACGAAGGCGACGATCACCACCATTGCCAGCGAGATCGGAAGGAAGACCTTCCAGCCCAGTCGCATCAACTGATCGTAGCGGTAGCGGGGAACGAAAGCCTTCACCATCGCGAACAGGAAGAAGCAGAATGTGACCTTGATCAGGAACCAAATGACGCCCGGAACCCAAGTGAAAGGCGCGAAGGCCAATGGCGGCAGCCATCCTCCAAGGAACAGGATCGTCATGAGCGAGCACATCAGGGTGATGGCAGCATACTCGCCGAGCATGAACATCATGTAAGGGGTCGAACCATACTCGACCATGAAGCCGGCCACGAGTTCGGACTCCGCCTCGGGAAGGTCGAACGGCGGTCTGTTGGTTTCAGCCAGAGCCGAGATGAAAAAGATCACG
Organism: Aureimonas sp. D3; assembly: GCF_001463805.1. Lineage (NCBI taxonomy): Bacteria > Pseudomonadati > Pseudomonadota > Alphaproteobacteria > Hyphomicrobiales > Aurantimonadaceae > Aureimonas > Aureimonas sp. D3. The sequence goes on from NZ_BBWM01000035.1 coordinate 168,505, forward strand.
AACATCGGGAAAAGCGACAGCCAGTGCCAGTCCAGGAAGCTGGACGGCAATCCCAACATCGTCCCCAAGCCATCGTTCTGGGAGATCACGATGTCTGTGAGGTTCAGCGAACCAACGCAGAGCAAGACCGTGACGATCACGAAACCGATCGAGACTTCGTACGAAACCATCTGCGCCGCCGAGCGGAGTGCGCCGAGGAATGCGTATTTCGAATTCGAAGCCCATCCGCCCATGATCACGCCGTACACCTCAAGCGAGGAGATGGCGAAGATGTAAAGGATGCCGAGATTGATGTTCGCGATGACCCAACCGTCGGCAACGGGAACAACGGCGAATGTCGCGAGAGCCAAGGTGACCGCCACAAGCGGGGCGACGAGGAAGACGACCTTATCGGACGAAGCCGGGATGACCGGCTCCTTTAGAACGAATTTGAGCAGGTCGGCAAAGGATTGAAACAGACCGAACGGCCCAACCACATTCGGGCCGCGCCGCATCTGGACAGCCGCCCAAATCTTCCGGTCAGCCAGCAGAATGTACGCGATCAGAACCAGTAGGACCACGAGGAAGAGAAGGCTCTGCCCCAGGATCACCAGCGCCGGCCAGATATAGGACGTGAAGATGTCCATGTGTCTCGTCTTCCTTACTCGGCCGCTTGAAGCTGCTCGCCGCGAGCGAGGCGAGAGCACTCCGCCATCACCTTCGAGGCTCGGGCGATGGGGTTTGTCAGATAGAAGTCACCAATCCGAGAACGGAAAATGTCTCCGCTGAGCGGCCCTGCCCGATCTGCCAGTGTCGTAATGGCGGCCGCATCGACGTTCGACAGTTCTTCGATCGACAGGTGGGGAACCTGAGCGAAAAGGTCTGCACGGAGTTGACCCAGCGAGTCGAACGGCAACGTCTTGTTCAGCACGGCCGAAAGGGCGCGTAGGATGGCCCAATCTTCCTTGGCATCTCCCGGGGGGAACGAAGCGCGGCTCCCAGACTGCACGCGGCCTTCCGTATTGACGTAGGTCCCGGCCTTCTCGGTGTAGGCCGCGCCCGGTAGAATCACGTCCGCGCGGTGTGCGCCATGATCGCCATGCGTTCCGATATAGACCACGAAAGCGCCAGGAGCGATTTCGATCTCGTCCGCGCCAAGATTGAATACGACCTCGACGCCGCCCGAAGCGATGCGTGAGGCATCGAGGCCGCCCTCCCGCGGAACGAAACCGATGTCCAAACCACCGACGCGCGAGGCTGCGGTGTGGAGGATGTTGAAGCCGTTCCAGCCCTCGGTTACCGCTCCGATCTCGCGAGCCAGCGCCGCTACCGAGTTCAGAACGTCCGCGCCATTCGCCCCAGCAAGCGGTCCCTGCCCCAGTATGATCATGGGACGCTCGGCCTTGCGGAGCGCCTCGTAGAAGTCCCGATTGACGGTCTCGATTTCGCCCAGCGTCTGAGGGCCGGCCCCGAGATGCGTTACGGCATAGCGTAAGTCGACCGGCTCGCCGATCACGCCGACCGGGAAACCACCGCGCCGCCAGCGCTTTCGGATGCGGGCGTTCAGAACAGGCGCTTCGAACCGCGGATTGGCTCCAATGATCAGGAGCGCGTCCGCGTTTTCGATGCCCGCGATCGTCGTGTTGAAGAGGTAGGAAGAACGCCCGTCCGCCGGATCGATCTTGGACCCATCCTGGCGGCAATCGAGATTGTTCGATCCGAGGAGACCCATCAGACGCTTCAGCGCCCACATCTCTTCGACATTGGCCAGATCACCGGCAATCGCCCCAATGCGGGAACCGTCGACAGATGCCAAGCGAGCCTTGATCGTGTCGAATGCCTCCGACCAGCTCGCCGGCTGTAGACGACCATTCTTGCGAATGTAGGGGCGATCAAGCCGCTGCGTACGTAGACCGTCCCAAACGAAGCGTGTCTTATCCGAGATCCATTCTTCGTTCACAAGCTCATTGGTACGCGGCAGAATACGCATCACTTCGCGTCCCCGCGTGTCTACGCGGATGGCCGAGCCGACGGCGTCCATGACGTCTACGGTTTCCGTCTTGGTCAGTTCCCAAGGACGGGCCTGGAACGCGTAGGGACGAGAGGTCAGCGCACCGACAGGGCAGAGATCGATCACGTTGCCCTGAAGTTCGGACGTCATCGCCTGCTCGAGATAGGTCGTGATCTCGGCGTCTTCACCGCGCCCGATCAAGCCCAACTCCGAGATGCCCGCCACTTCCGTCGTGAAGCGAACGCAGCGCGTGCAGTGGATGCAGCGCGTCATAATCGTCTTGACGAGGGGGCCGATATATTTGTCTTCGACGGCGCGCTTGTTTTCGGTGTAGCGGGACGAATCCACACCGAAGGCCATGGCCTGGTCTTGCAGATCGCATTCGCCGCCCTGATCGCAGATGGGGCAGTCGAGCGGATGGTTGATGAGGAGGAACTCCATCACCCCTTCACGCGCCTTTTTCACCATCGGCGTGTTGGTGAAGATTTCGGGCGCCTCGCCATTAGGTCCGGGACGAAGATCACGAACGCCCATGGCGCAAGACGCCGCCGGCTTCGGCGGGCCGCCCTTCACCTCAACGAGGCACATCCGACAATTGCCGGCGACCGACAGTCGCTCGTGGAAGCAGAAGCGGGGAACCTCAGCGCCAGCCTCCTCCGCTGCCTGGAGCAGCGTGTAGTGATCCGGGACTTCGATCTCGTTTCCGTCGACTTTGATCTTTGCCATCTGACTTTTCTCAGTTCCGGCGGCCGTTCCCAGCTCTGCCGGCGCCCTGCCCCGCTTCGCGTCGATCGATTATTCCGCAGCCTGCAGGACTGCGGGCCGATCCTTATCGGCGTTGCGTGAAAACTCGTCGATCCGCCGCTCGATTTCAGGGCGGAAATGCCGAACGAGCCCCTGAATCGGCCATGCCGCGGCATCGCCAAGCGCACAAATCGTATGACCTTCGACCTGCTTGGTGACGTCGAGAAGCATATCGATTTCGCGCTTATGGGCGTTGCCGACCACCATGCGCTCCATAACGCGCCACATCCAGCCCGTACCTTCGCGGCAGGGCGTGCACTGACCGCAGCTCTCGTGCTTGTAGAAGTAAGCAAGACGAGCGATCGCGCGGACAATGTCCGTCGACTTGTCCATGACGATCACGGCGGCAGTCCCGAAGGACGACTTGACTTCGCGCATGCCGTCGAAGTCCATGAGCGCGTCAACCATTTGCTCGCCTGGCACGAGTGGGCAAGACGAACCGCCGGGAATGACCGCCAGCAGATTGTCATATCCGCCGCGAACGCCACCGCAATGGCGGTCGATCAGTTCGCGGAACGAGATGCCCATCGTCTCTTCGACGGTGCACGGCTGGTTGACGTGGCCGGATATAGAAAACAGCTTAGTGCCCGTGTTGTTCGGGCGACCGAAGCCCGCGAACCAGGCACCGCCCCGACGCAGAATCGTCGGAGCAACAGCGATAGACTCAACGTTGTTAACGGTGGTCGGGCATCCGTAAAGACCCATATTGGCGGGGAACGGAGGCTTCAGGCGCGGCTGGCCCTTCTTGCCTTCGAGGCTTTCGAGCAGAGCTGTCTCTTCGCCGCAGATATAAGCGCCGGCACCGTGATGGACAAACACGTCCATATCCCAGCCGCACTTGTTATCTCGACCGAGCAGACCAGCATCGTAGCATTCATCGATCGCACGCTGCAGGGCTTCGCGCTCACGAACGTACTCGCCACGGACATAGATGTAAGCCGCGTGAGCCCCCATCGCGAAGCTCGCGATGATGCAGCCCTCAATCAGCGTGAATGGGTCGTTGCGGAGGATTTCGCGGTCCTTGCACGTACCGGGCTCGGACTCGTCGGCATTCACGACGAGATAATGCGGCCGATCACCGACCTCTTTTGGCATGAAGGACCATTTGAGACCGGTCGGGAAGCCGGCACCACCACGTCCGCGAAGGCCGGACGCCTTCATCTCGTTGATGATCCAGTCGCGCCCCTTGGCGATGATCTCGTCCGTGCCATCGAAATGGCCGCGTCGCATCGCACCCTTTAAGCTCTTGTCGCGAAGGCCGTAGATATTGGTGAAGATGCGATCCTGATCTTGCAGCATGTTCGCCTCTCCGCTTCTCAGCGCTTGCTTTCGCCAGTGTCGGGGACACTGCGATTTTCGCTGCCCGATGCCCCACGATCACTCGTCGGATTGGGCGCGGTATCGGATGTTTCGGTACGCTCGCCTTCTAAACGGTTGGAGGGCGACGCAGCGCGATTGGACAAATCTGCGTTGGTCATGCCTGGCATCGCAGCGTCTCCGGGGACGCGTTGAGCGTCGGAAACGACCGCGTCCTCCGCCGCCACACCTTTGGAACTCAAAGGCCCGTCGCTACGAGGCTTTCCCGACGTCGAGCCAGAGGCTGAACCGAACTCGGCCTCATCCCGCTCTTTCTGTCCCGTCGGGCCTCGCTGTGTGCCGCCAGTCGACCCGTCAGCCGACTCCTCTCGAATTTCAGCCGCGTCGTCGCTCTCGTGCTCTTGGCTAGGCGAGGAAGACGCTGCAGTAGGCGCTTTTCCCGGTGTCTGAAGGCTCGGGTCCGTCTCGGCCGCATGCGTATCGACTCGTCCGGATTGAGATGGCGACGCGCCACCTTCCGACGGAGTGTTATCGGCCGCAGGACCCATTGAGTCCGACGCCGTTTCGTCTTCGAACGAATTCAGAGTGGTCAGTCCGCCGACTGGTACGGACAGATGGCGGTCGATCTGCGGACCGACCTTCACCTGACCACCCTGACCGGTCGCGAACGCATCAATGATCTGCTCGAGCCGCTCTGGCGTCAGATCCTCGTATGTATCTTTGAAAATCATCACCATGGGCGCATTGACGCACGCGCCAAGGCACTCCACCTCTTCCCAAGAAAGCGTACCGCTCGCGTTCGTGTGGAGCGGCTCCGGGTGAATATGCTTACGACAAACAGCTTTCAGATCTTCCGCGCCGCGCAGCATACAGGGCGTCGTCCCACAGACCTGAACATGCGCGCGCGTGCCGACGGGTTTCAGCTGAAACTGGGTGTAGAAGGTTGCGACTTCCAACACGCGGATCATCGGCATGCGCAGGCGATCAGCGACATGCTCGATCGTCGCCTTGGTCACCCAGCCTTCCTGATCCTGAGCGCGCATCAGCAGCGGGATGACCGCTGATTGCTGGCGGCCTTCCGGATATTTCTGGATAGTTGCGAGAGCCCACCGTTCGTTTTCATCCGAGAACGCAAAGCTCTGGGGTTGAACGGCATCTTCCGCAAGGCGTCGGACAGACATTGGACCTCGACTTCAGAACGGTTCCAACATGCTTATGTTGCGGCGCGTTCTAACATAGAATGCATAAAAGGCCAGCGACTTCACGTGGACGCGAGCGCTGGAACGCTAGACGGCAAGGGCGAAGCGAGGCTGCGGAAAGCCTCGCTTCGTTTCAGCGGTCGACTTCGCCGAAAACGATGTCGCACGATCCAAGGATCGCGGAGACGTCGGCGAGCATATGATTGCGGCAGAGGAAATCCAGAGCCTGAAGGTGGGCGAAGCCTGGAGCGCGAATCTTGCAGCGATAGGGCTTGTTCGTTCCATCGGAGACGAGATAGACGCCGAATTCACCCTTGGGGGCTTCGACCGCCGCGTAAACCTCGCCTTCCGGTACGTGGAAGCCTTCGGTGTAGAGCTTAAAATGATGGATAAGCGCTTCCATCGAACGCTTCATCTCGCCACGTTTCGGCGGGACGACCTTGCCCTGCGTCGACGAGACGGGGCCGACACGATCCCTGCCCGCCAGACGCTCGATGCACTGCTTCATGATCGCGGTGGACTGGCGCATCTCTTCCATGCGGATCAGATAGCGGTCGTAGCAATCCCCATTCTTGCCGATCGGAATGTCGAACTGCATCTGATCGTAGCATTCGTAGGGCTGCGACTTGCGCAGATCCCATGCTGCGCCCGAGCCGCGAACCATGACACCGGTGAAACCGAGCGCAAATGCGTCTTCCAGCGATACGACGCCGATATCGACGTTACGCTGCTTGAAGATCCGGTTTTCGGTCAGCAGCTCATCGATGTCGGCAAGGGCCTTGAGGAAAGGATCGCACCACGCGCCGATGTCATCGACCAGTCGTGCGTCCAGATCCTGATGGACGCCACCCGGTCGGAAATAAGCCGCATGGAGACGAGCACCACTTGCCCGCTCATAGAAGACCATCAGCTTTTCGCGCTCTTCGAAACCCCAGAGCGGCGGCGTCAGCGCACCGACATCCATCGCTTGGGTCGTCACGTTCAGAAGATGCGAAAGGATACGGCCGATTTCGCAGTACAGAACACGGATCAGCTGGCCCCGGATCGGGACCTCGACATCCGCCAGACGCTCGACCGCCAGACAGAAGGCATGCTCCTGATTCATCGGCGCGACATAATCGAGACGATCGAAATAAGGGATGGCCTGCAGGTATGTCTTCTGTTCGATCAGTTTCTCGGTGCCCCGATGCAGAAGCCCGATATGGGGATCGACGCGCTCGACGTTTTCGCCGTCCAATTCCAGAACGAGGCGAAGCACACCGTGCGCAGCCGGGTGCTGCGGACCGAAATTGATATTGAAGTTTCGGACGTCGATCTCGGCCACGGTCAGGCCCCTTGTTCGTTTGCAGATTGCGCCATAGCGGTGGCGCCCGTCAGCTTATGCGTAGGATAGGCGCGGTCATACATCGAGGGTTTCGCGTCCACGAAGACTTTTTCCGCAGACACGAACCTGCTCAGATCATCCGACGCCTGGACGGCTTCGGCATGTTGGAAACCGTCACGAGGACGCCACGCGATGCTCGATCCACCGTCTCGGCAAACCAGCCGCTCGCTGCCGTTCGACGACGGATAGATACCGACCATCTCCGACTGAGTCAGCTTTGATACGCTTTCGCCTGGGGTGACGGTAAAATCACAACCACCCCATCGGCGACACATCTCGCCATGACGAACGCCGAATGCACGTTTCGTCGGGCGAGCTCCGAAGCGGAGTGCGCAAAACATGGCGCTCCCTCGCCTCAGCTTCTCGCCCCGACGGCATCTCAATTCGCCTTTGCCTTCTCATCCCCCGGAAGAACGTAGTCCGTTCCCTCCCAAGGCGACAGGAAATCGAAATTGCGGAACTCCTGGCGCAGCTCGACGGGCTCGTAGACCACCTGCTTGCGCTCCTCGTCGTAATGCACTTCGACAAAGCCGGTCAGAGGGAAATCCTTCCGAAGCGGATGCCCCTCAAAACCATAATCCGTCAGGATGCGACGAAGATCCGGATGCCCGGTGAAGAGGATCCCGTAGAGGTCGTAGGCCTCCCGCTCGAACCAATCTGCTCCCGGAAAGATCCCCGTGATGGACGGCACAGGGCGATCCTCATTCGTCGTCACCTTCACACGGATCCGCTGATTCAGATACGGGGAGAGAAAGTGATAAACGACTTCGAACCGATCAACCCGATTGGGGTAATCGACCCCTGCGACATCAATGAAATTCTTGAACTGACATTGAGGATGGTCGCGCAGAAGCGTGACAACGTCCAAAACATCGGAGGGACGAATTACGAGCGTCAACTCACCATAGGCGAGTTTGCGGTCGACGATTTTCCCACCCAACGCTTCGCCCAGAAAATCGGAGAGCTCGCTTGTACTCATATCAGCGCTCGATTGTTCCAAGACGGCGAATCTTCTTCTGAAGCAGCAACATGCCGTAAAGCAGCGCTTCGGCGGTCGGCGGGCAACCAGGAACATAAACGTCCACCGGCACCACGCGGTCGCAACCGCGCACGACGGAGTACGAATAGTGGTAGTAGCCACCCCCATTCGCGCAAGAACCCATGGAAATCACATACCGAGGCTCCGGCATCTGATCGTAAACCTTGCGCAGCGCGGGCGCCATCTTATTGGTCAGCGTTCCTGCCACGATCATCAAATCGGACTGGCGAGGCGACGCGCGAGGAGCAAAGCCGAAGCGCTCGCCATCATAGCGCGGCATCGACATTTGCATCATCTCGACGGCGCAGCACGCGAGACCAAACGTCATCCACATCAGTGATCCCGTGCGGGCCCATTGGATGAGGTCTTCGGTCGACGTGACGATGAAGCCCTTATCGGCAAGCTCGCTGCTGACATCGGCCACGAACGGATCAGCAGCGGGGCTGACCTGGAGATTCGAGCGAGACCCCAGCGAAGAGGAAGAGGGATTCAATCCCATTCCAAAGCACCTTTCTTCCATTCGTAGACGAAGCCGACGGTCAGCACGCCAAGGAACACCATCATAGACCAAAGACCGGCCCAGCCGAGTTCGCCAAAGGACGCAGCCCATGGGAACAGGAATGCGACCTCAAGGTCGAAGATGATGAACAGGATCGACACGAGATAGAATCGAACGTCGAACTTCATTCGGGAATCATCGAACGCATCGAAACCGCACTCGTACGCCGAGAGCTTCTCATCGTCCGGCGCTCGGAACGCAAGAAGGAACGGCGACACCAGAAGGGCGAGACCGATCAGCAGCGCGACGCCAACGAAAATCACAATCGGGAGATAAGAACCAAGGAGCTCGTTCACAAGCCTAACTCTCCATATCGCGACCCTGTCGCGACCAGATAACAGCTTGAAGCAGCTCTACTTTCAGCAGCGTTAAAACCACGTTGCCCAAGCCGTCGAATATCTCGAAGCCGCTTCCGCCTCATCAAATCGAGGCGAGAATTAGACCCTTCCCAAACTAGAAGCAAGGCATCAAACGTCGCTGCGCACCCACTTCGTGCAAGCTTGAAAGGCATCGGTCAGGGAGCGGAAACGAACCGTCGGGCAGTGCGTAGCGGGAAGAATGGCGCGAGTGACGGGGCTCGAACCCGCGACCTCCGGCGTGACAGGCCGGCACTCTAACCGACTGAGCTACACCCGCGCATGTGCCACCCTTTCGGATGGGTAGTTTAAGAAATGGCGCGAGTGACGGGGCTCGAACCCGCGACCTCCGGCGTGACAGGCCGGCACTCTAACCGACTGAGCTACACCCGCTCCTCATACCGCTGTCGTCTCCTTCAGCGGTATGAGCGGTCGTTTAAGGCCTGCCGCCGGGGGTGTCAACGTGATTCTATCGGTCCTGCGAGATCAACGGCTTACGGGTCGGACGCAAGGCTGCATGGCGGGCGTACGACGGAATCACCAAAGGCTGATGACGAATCGAGCGGACGAGGAGCAAGGTGAAAACGCGATCTTCGAATCGCACCAGGGACACCTTGCTTTTCCGGTCGAGACCGCTTATCCGAAGCGGTGTCGGGCGATTAGCTCAGTTGGTAGAGCGCCTCGTTTACACCGAGGATGTCGGCAGTTCGAGCCTGTCATCGCCCACCATGCCCGTTCGATTGCGGTTCAGGGGTTTATACCCTTCCATCTCGATATCCATCATCCCGTGAAAGCGACGCTTCAGCGGTCTCGTATGCCGTTGCTGTACGAGACACTGCTCTCGGTCGTGTTGTCGTACGTTGTCGTCCGACCCCGAAAACGCATCGCGGCGTTGGCCTCTACGGCTCCGCTCCTCGCGCAATGGTTTGCATATCGTCCCCTGCGCCACGGATCTGCCGAAGGCCCCGATCAAAAAAAGCCGACGTCGAGCGCCGGCTTTCCAAACTGCATTCTATGAAGGTGGTCAGCTCGCGTTGACGGCGTCCTTGAGCCCCTTGCCAGGCGTGAAGCGCGGCACGTTGCGGGCGGGAATATCGACTTCCGCACCCGTCGACGGATTGCGTCCCTTCGAGGCGGCGCGGTGCGAAACGGAGAAGGTGCCAAAGCCGACGAGGCGTACGTCGTCGCCCTTCGCCATAGTTGCCTGGAGCGCATCGAAGACGGCATCGACAGCCGTCGTTGCGTCTTGCTTCGAAAGACCTGCCTTCTCCGCAACGACGGATACGAGCTCATTCTTGTTCATGCCAAATCTCCAAACGTTCTGTCTTCCCGACTCAGGCGGTGACGATGCTGAAAATGCCGCCCAGGTTCAAGGAGAGATGGACCAGAAGCCCTCGAAACAAGGCTTTTGCAAGCAAAATGCCGCCCCGGAGGGCGGCATCTCTTCGTTTTTAGCGGTCGATCGCTTTCAGTGAGCAATCGTGGGGGAGGCATCCTCTCCCGAATCACGGGCGGGCGTCGGCTCGCTGACCTCGGTCCACTCGATCGGTTCGGGCTTGCGTATCAGTGCGTGAGCAAGAACCTCGTTCATGTGCGAGACCGGGATGATTTCGAGACTGTTCTTCACATTGTCCGGGATTTCCGCGAGATCCTTCGCGTTCTCCTCAGGAATCAGAACCGTCTTGATGCCACCGCGCAGAGCCGCGAGCAGCTTCTCCTTCAACCCACCAATGGGCAGGACGCGGCCGCGTAGCGTGACCTCCCCCGTCATGGCTATGTCACGACGCACGGGAATGCCCGTCATCACCGAAACGATCGCCGTCGCCATCGCGGTACCTGCCGACGGTCCGTCCTTCGGTGTTGCCCCCTCTGGAACGTGAACGTGGATGTCACGCTTGTCGAAAAGTGGCGGCTCGACTCCGAACTCAATGGCGCGTGAGCGGACATAGGACGCAGCTGCGGAAATCGACTCCTTCATCACATCTCGAAGATTGCCCGTCACCGTCATCTTGCCCTTGCCGGGCATCATGACGCCTTCGATCGTCAGCAACTCGCCGCCCACCTCCGTCCAGGCCAAGCCCGTGACGACACCAACCTGATCCGACAATTCCGCCTCGCCGTACCGGTAACGTGGTACGCCCAGGTAGTCGGCGAGATTGGCGGCCGTCACGGCGACGGACTTGACATCACCCCGCACGATTTGCGTGACCGCCTTACGTGCGAGCTTCATCAGCTCACGCTCATAAGAACGCACACCGGCTTCCCGCGTATAGCGGCGGGCGATCTCGCGAAGCGCATCTTCGGAGACCGAGAACTCGCTGTCCTGCAACGCATGATCCTTGATGGCCTTCGGCAGAAGGTGCCTTTTGGCGATCTCGACCTTCTCGTCTTCGGTGTAGCCGGCGATCCGAATGATCTCCATACGATCCATAAGGGGACCGGGAATGTTCAGCGTGTTCGCCGTCGTCACGAACATCGTGGACGAGAGATCGTACTCGACCTCCAGATAATGGTCCATGAAGCTCGCGTTCTGCTCGGGATCGAGCACTTCGAGCATCGCCGACGACGGATCGCCACGGAAGTCTTGGCCCATCTTGTCGATCTCATCGAGCAGGAAGAGCGGGTTGTTCCGCTTCGCCTTCTTGAGCGACTGAATGACCTTGCCGGGCATCGAGCCGATATAGGTTCGACGATGACCACGAATCTCCGCTTCGTCGCGCACGCCGCCCAGCGCCATACGGACATATTCACGGCCCGTCGCGCGGGCGATCGACTTGGCAAGCGACGTCTTGCCAACACCCGGAGGGCCGACCAAGCAGAGGATCGGACCTTTGATCTTGGGCTGACGAGCCTGAACCGCCAGATATTCGACGATCCGCTCCTTCACCTTATCCAGACCGTAGTGCTCTTCGTCGAGAATTTCCTCGGCGCGCTTCAGATCGATCCGAACCTTGGACGACTTGCCCCAAGGCAAACCCAGCAGCCAGTCGAGATAGTTACGGACAACCGTCGCCTCGGCAGACATGGGGCTCATCTGCCGGAGCTTTTTGAGCTCGGCGGACGCCTTCTCCTTGCCTTCCTTCGACAGCTTGGTCTTCTTGATACGCTCTTCGATCTCAGCCAACTCGTCGCGGCCTTCCTCGCCGTCGCCGAGTTCCTTCTGGATCGCCTTCATCTGCTCGTTCAGATAATACTCGCGCTGCGTCTTCTCCATCTGACGCTTGACGCGCGATCGGATGCGCTTCTCGACTTGGAGCACCGAGATTTCGGCCTCCATGAAGCCGAGGGCCCGCTCCAGCCGCTCGCGAACGCTCACGATCCCGAGCATCTCCTGCTTTTCGGGGATCTTGATCGCAAGATGAGACGCCACGGTATCGGCGAGCTTGGAATAGTCATCGATCTGACCGGCCGTGCCGACAACCTCGGGCGAGATCTTCTTGTTCAGCTTGACGTAATTCTCGAACTCCGAGATCACAGAGCGGGCCAGGGCCTCGACTTCGACCTGATCGTCTTCCTCGTCTTCGACGATGAAGGCATTGGCTTCGTGCCACTCGGTGCGATCCGTGAAATCCGTGATCGACGCGCGGGCGATCCCCTCGACCAGAACCTTTACCGTTCCATCGGGCAGTTTCAGAAGTTGCAGAACATTGGCGAGCGTGCCGAGATCATAGATCGCGTCGGGCGCGGGATCTTCGTCGCCGGCGTTCTTCTGAGTGGCAAGCAGGATCTGCTTGTCCGACCCCATGACCTCTTCGAGAGCCTTGATCGATTTTTCCCGCCCCACGAAAAGAGGGACGATCATGTGCGGGAACACCACGATGTCGCGGAGAGGGAGAACCGGATAGGTCTGCGCGTTCTCGGAGCCGTGACCGCTGGCGGATGTCGGAATGGACATGAAATTCCTTTCTGCGGCTGAGCCGCTGGAGGCCCCTCATCCCGGCCCGTTCAGGCACCGAGACGAAAGCCGTCATCGAACTGCAATGTGGCTATTTCTTCCGACCCGTTCAAGCGTCTGGCGCGACGCGAAAGAACGAGCGGGTCGGTCGCTCAACGGAATATAAAAGCGAATGGCCCGCTCCGGTGTCTTGCCGGAACGGGCCATCCAACGATCAAACTTTCGAAGTGTTCAGACGATCAGGCACTCGCCGGTTCCTTTTCGTCCTTCCGCTCGGAATAGATATAGAGCGGACGCGCGTTTCCATCGATCACCTCTTCCGAGATGACCACCTCCCGAACGCCTTCGAGCGTCGGCAGGTCGAACATCGTGTCGAGCAGCATGGCTTCCATGATCGAGCGAAGACCACGAGCACCTGTCTTGCGCTCGATGGCCTTGCGAGCGATCGCCTTCAGGGCGTCCTCGTGGAATGTCAGCTCGACATTCTCCATCTCGAAGAGGCGCTGATACTGCTTCACGAGCGCGTTCTTCGGCTCCACCAGGATCTGAACCAGCGCGGGCTCATCCAGATCTTCCAGCGTCGCGAGAACCGGCAGACGACCGACGAATTCCGGAATCAGACCGAACTTCAGAAGATCCTCAGGCTCCACACGGCGGAACAGTTCGCCGGTGCGACGATCTTCGGGTGATTCGACGTTGGCTGCGAAGCCGATCGACGTCTTGCGACCGCGATCCGAAATGATCTTGTCGAGACCGGCGAAAGCGCCACCGCAGATAAAGAGGATGTTGGCTGTATCCACCTGCAGGAACTCCTGCTGAGGATGCTTGCGACCACCCTGAGGAGGAACCGACGCGACGGTGCCTTCCATGATCTTCAGCAGAGCCTGCTGAACACCCTCACCCGACACGTCGCGCGTAATGGAAGGATTGTCGGACTTGCGGCTGATCTTATCGATCTCGTCGATATAGACGATGCCACGCTGCGCGCGTTCGACATTGTAGTCGGCCGACTGCAGCAGCTTGAGAATGATGTTCTCGACATCCTCACCGACGTAACCGGCTTCGGTCAGCGTCGTCGCATCCGCCATGGTGAACGGAACGTCGAGGATGCGCGCCAGCGTCTGCGCCAGCAACGTCTTCCCGCAGCCCGTCGGACCCATCAGCAGAATGTTCGACTTCGCCAGTTCGACGTCATTGTTCTTTTGCGCGTGGGCCAGGCGCTTGTAGTGGTTATGCACCGCAACGGACAGAACCTTCTTGGCGAAGGACTGGCCGATCACGTAATCATCGAGAACCGCAATGATCTCCTGCGGAGTCGGCACACCCTCGCGCGACTTCACCATCGAGGATTTGTTTTCCTCGCGGATGATGTCCATACAGAGTTCGACGCACTCATCGCAGATGAAGACCGTGGGCCCGGCGATCAGCTTGCGGACTTCGTGCTGGCTCTTTCCGCAGAAAGAGCAATAGAGCGTGTTCTTGCTATCGCCGCCGCTCACTTTGCTCATCGTTCTTCCTTCCGTTCCGCACCTCGGACTTGGAGGTCCGGAGATGGGTCGTCAGACCCTTTTCGTCATCCTATGCTGCAACGCTCACAAAGCAATCGTTCAAGTCGACCGGCAGAAGGCTTCGTCGCAGTTCCGTCACTACAAGGTAGCCGGATCATCCTTGATCGACGCTTAACGACAACGCCGGCTTCCACCGTTCAAGGTAGAAACCGGCGATGGCAACATCAAGGTCGTTTCGTCGATCAGTTCGCGGTGTTGGTTTCCAGCGCCTCGCGCGAGGAATAGACCTTATCGATCAGGCCGAACTCGCGGGACTCGTCGGCCGTCATGAAATGGTCGCGGTCGAGCGTGCGTTCGATCGTCTCGTAGTCCTGGCCCGTATGCTGAACATAGACTTCGTTCAAACGACGCTTGAGCTTGATGATGTCCATAGCATGGCGCTCGATGTCCGAGGCCTGGCCGGAGAAGCCACCCGAGGGCTGGTGAACCATGATGCGCGCGTTGGGCGTGGCAAAGCGCATATCCTTGTGACCCGCGCACAGGAGAAGCGACCCCATGGAGGCCGCCTGCCCGATGCAGAGCGTCGACACGGCCGGCTTGATGAACTGCATCGTGTCGTAGATCGCCATTCCGGACGTCACCACACCGCCCGGCGAGTTGATATAGAGCGAGATTTCCTTCTTCGGGTTCTCGGCTTCCAGGAACAGGAGCTGAGCGCAGACCAGCGTGGCCATCGAATCCTCGATCGGCCCGGTGATGAAAATCACGCGCTCCTTGAGCAAGCGCGAGAAGATGTCGTAGGCGCGCTCTCCACGATTTGTCTGCTCCACCACCATGGGCACGAGGTTCATCGCGGTTTCGAGAGGATGCTTCATAGGAGGAATCGTCCGTTGATGGAGGGGTCGGTGGTGCCACCGCAATGCGTCGAATCGGGCTTTCGTCCGGAGCCCCCTAGATAGGGCTTTGCCGGGCCGCTTCGCAACCTTGGCCGCTGGAGCGTTACGGTCCGCTGAAAACGAAGAAGGCTGGCCCATGGGCCAGCCTTCAAATGGTCATTACGTCCAAGGATCAGGCCGCGACGGCCTCGTCCTCGTCGTCCTTCAAAAGCTCTTCCTTGGAAACCGTCTTGTCGGTGACATCCACCGTGGCCAGAAGATGGTCCACGACCTTCTCTTCGAAGATCGGGGCGCGCAGACTCTGGACCGCGTCCGGCGTGTTGCGGAAGTAGTCGTAGACCTGCTGCTCCTGACCAGGATACTGGCGTACCTGCTCGATCACGGCGCGCTGAAGTTCCTCGTCGGACACCGTGACGCCGGCCTTCTCGCCGATCTCGGAGAGGACGAGACCGAGACGAACACGACGCTCGGCGAGCTTGCGATACTCGTCGCGCGCCTTTTCCTCGGTCGTGTCTTCGTCCTCGAACGACTTCCCGCTCTGCTCGAGTTCGCGCGTCACCTGCGCCCAGATGTTCTGGAACTCGGCTTCGACGAGCTTGGAGGGCAGTTCGAACGAATAATCCGCGTCCAGCGCGTCCAGAAGCTGACGCTTGACCTTCTGGCGCGTGGCCTGACCGAACTGGCTTTCGATCTGGCCGCGCACGATCTCACGCAGGCGATCGATCGACTCGAGGCCAAGCTTCTTGGCCAGTTCGTCGTTCAGCTCCATCTCATCGGGCTTCGCGACGGCCTTGACCTTCACTTCGAAGGTCGCGGGCTTGCCGGCCAGATGCGCGGCACCGTAATCCTCGGGGAACGTCACTTCGACGGTCTTGTCCTCGCCAGCGGACAAACCGACGAGCTGGTCCTCGAAGCCGGGGATGAACTGGCCGGACCCCAAAACGAGATTCGAGTCAGTCGCCGAACCACCCTGGAAGGCTTCGCCATCCACCTTGCCGACGAAATCCATCGTGACGCGATCACCGGTTTCGGCCGCGCCATCCTTCGGCTGGAAGGTGCGCGCGCTCTCGGCGATGCGCTTGACCTGATCCTCGACTTCCGTCTCGTCGATCTCGACGACCGGACGCTCGATCTTGATCCCGTCCGTACCCTTGAGCTCGAAGGTCGGCAGGGTTTCGTAAGCCACGGTGAAGCGGAAATCGCCCTCGCCGCGAAGAACCTTTTCGGCCTCGGACTCGTCTTCCGTCATCTGAATTTCGGGACGCATGGCCGAGCGCTCGTTGCGCTCCGCGATCACCGAACGCGGCGTCTCGTTGATGATCTGGTTCACGATCTCCGCCATGATCGACCGACCATATGTCTTGCGCATATGGCTCATCGGGATCTTGCCGGGCCGGAAGCCCTTGATCTTCACCTGATCCTTGATTTCGAAGAGGCGGGTCTGCAGCCGTGCCTCAAGGTCCGACGCCGGCACGACGATCTCGATCTCGCGCGACAGGCCTTCGGCCTTGGTTTCCTTAACCTGCATCATCAACCCTTTATGGTCTGCGACGGCGGCCCCTGGTCCGTCGTCGCGCGTCTATCTCGTTTGCCTGGGTTCAGACATGGTGCGGGTGGAGGGACTCGAACCCCCACGCTTTTGGCGCCAGAACCTAAATCTGGTGCGTCTACCAATTCCGCCACACCCGCCCGGTGTCGTGAACCATACGGCTTGCACGACGCGCGCTCTATATCATCGGTGCCCGCCGCGTCAAAGTTTAAAACAGGTTTGCGACAAAGCCAGCGGTAGGAGCCTCGCGCCAAGCCGACGCACCGCAGCGTCTACCCAATCGTTTAAATCGGTTTATGTTGCATTGCATCATTCGCAGACCTGCCATGCGGGCCGGGCGATACCAGTCGGAAGCAGGGTTCCGTATATTGTGACCACGGAAGCGGATCGCCCCTCGATCTCGACTTCAATCGATTAGAACCGATCACGGAACCCGACCGATGAACATTATCCGCTCGTATTCGACTTGGCGCCGCTACCGCGAAACCTGCACCGAGCTGAACCGCCTTTCGCAGCGCGAACTCTCCGATCTCGGTATCGCCCGCTCCGACATCCCGTCGGTCGCTCGTCAGGCCGTTCGCTGAATCCCCCTTATCCCTCGGGCTCCCTCCTCCTCCCATGAGCCCTTGTGGACAGCAAGCCTGCGGCTTCTCCTCCCATCGCAGGCTTCCTAACGACACCCGCCGGTCCTCCCCCGGCGGGTGTTGTCGTTTAGGGGTTATGTCTTTCGCACCCGACTGGTTGTCGAAGCCCGTTCCGATCGGGCAGTCGATGCGGTAAGACAAGGGAATGACCAAGATCACACCCATTCACATTATCGGCGGCGGCCTTGCTGGCTCGGAAGCCGCTTGGCAGATCGCGCAGGCGGGCCAGCCCGTTATTCTTCATGAAATGCGCGGTGTCCGTGAAACGGACGCGCACAAGACCGATGCCTTGGCGGAGTTGGTCTGCTCCAACTCGTTCCGCTCGGACGATGCCTCGACCAATGCGGTGGGCGTTCTCCATGCGGAGATGCGCCTTGCGGGCTCGCTGATCATGCGATGCGCCGACGCGCATCAAGTGCCCGCCGGCGGGGCGTTGGCCGTGGATCGGGACGGTTTCGCCGAGGCCGTCACCGAGATTTTATCCGCTCATCCGCTGGTGGAAATCCGCCGCGAGGAAATCGTCGGCCTGCCGCCCGAAGACTGGGGTTCGACCATCGTCGCGACCGGGCCGCTGACGGCGCCCGCCTTGGCAGAGGCCATCCGCGAGACGACCGGCGCGGATGCACTCGCCTTCTTCGATGCGATCGCCCCTATCGTTCATTTTGAGACGATCGATCTGGAGAAGGCGTGGTTTCAGTCCCGCTACGATAAGGTCGGCCCCGGCGGGACGGGCAAGGACTATGTGAACTGCCCTCTCGATCGCGATCAATATGAGAGTTTTGTCGCGCAGCTGATCGCCGGCGACAAAACCGAGTTCAAACAATGGGAAGGCACACCCTATTTCGACGGGTGTCTTCCCATTGAGGTGATGGCGGAACGCGGCGTCGAGACGCTGCGACACGGCCCGATGAAACCGATGGGCCTCACCAACGCGCATCAGCGGGACATCAAGCCCTATGCGGTCGTCCAATTGCGGCAAGACAACGCGCTCGGCACGCTCTACAATATGGTCGGCTTCCAGACGAAGCTGAAATATGCCGATCAGGTACGTATCTTTCGCAGCATTCCGGGCTTGGAGAATGCCGAGTTCGCGCGGCTGGGTGGCTTGCATCGCAACACCTACCTGAACTCGCCGACGCTTTTGGACGGGACGTTGAGGCTCAAAAGCCTGCCGCGCCTGCGATTCGCCGGGCAGATCACAGGCTGCGAGGGCTATGTGGAATCGGCGTCGATCGGTCTTCTCGCGGGCCGTTTCGCGGCGGCAGAAGCGCGCGGCGAGATCGTCTCGCCGCCCCCTGCGACGACCGCGATGGGCGCTCTGCTCGGTCATATTACCGGCGGCCACCTCGTCACGGATGAGGAACCCGGCAAACGTTCGTTCCAGCCTATGAACGTCAATTTTGGTTTGTTCCCGCCGATCACCATTCCTCGCGAAGAAGGAAAACGGCTTCGCGGCAAGGAGAAGACCATCGCCAAGAAAATGGCTTTGTCCGCACGTGCCCTGGAGCACTTCGCAGCTTGGCTGGCGAACACGTCCCAACACGAATCCCTCTCCGAAGCTGCAGAATAGCTCGGTCAGCAGGCGTCGGTGGTTCCGCGAGTGCCGCGGGCGTCCGCCCAATCCTCAGCGCGCCGGTTCAGCGCCGGGCGACACACGCCACTGATCGGCGCGGATCAATAGTGTGGCGGTCAGCGCTGTGAGTCGTGGTGGCTGGCTCTCGTAGTTCGCGCGCGTGACATAAAGCCTGATCCCGCGCCCGTTCTCCGTACCAAGGTCGAGCACCAGAGGCTCGGCCACCGACACGCCCAGTTCGATCAGCCTGCGTAGCAACAGGCCCGTTTCGACATGGTCTGCGCGACCCTCGAAATGGATCGCCAAACGACGGCCATCGCTCTCTAGCTCAAGACGCCCTCGTCCAGTCTGCTCCTCGCCGCTCCCCGTTTGTAGATCGATCAGCGCGAGGTCATAACCCGTCAGCGAAACGGCTTGGCCTTGCGGTGCGCGAAAGGAGCGGATCAGCGTCGGTTGCTCTGCTGGGCTGTCCCAGCCCAGCGCCTGAAACAAAACGGGAAGCGAAGACATCGAACCGTCCAGATGTTTGTCGGCGACCAACTGCGCGGGCAATGCTGAGCGAACCGCGTCCATACCTCCCACATCTTCCAGGATGGCAAGCCGCTCGCGAATCTCCGCGCGCCGACGGGAATCGCCTGTTCGCCAGACATCCACGCTCAAAGCACGAAGAGCCGATGTTTGGCTTCGTTCGACGCTGGCGATCATACTCCAGGGGCCGAAGCTGGAGGCGATCATGGCCGTCATGGGAATGGCTACCATCCAGCGAATATCCCCTCGGGCGCGAGGGACGATCTGAATGAGAACGATGCCAGCGAAGGTCGCGATCCACAGGGCGGAGTAGTAGGTCGATGGCGTGAGGCCCCACACATCCACCTCGCGCCATTGAGAGACTGCCAGGGTCGCAATGGGAGCGATCGTCACGCCAACCCAGTACCGATGGAAAAGCCGGGTCGACGTCGCGCTGGACGGCGCAAATGGGTCAGCGCCGATTCTCAGCATCAGCGCAAGGCTGCAGAACACGAATAGAAGCCACCGCGCTTCGCTCGCTTCCAAACCGCCCGAGAGCAACGTGCGAATGATGTAGGCGTGAAGCACCAACGCTGCGAGCCAGACGAGCGGCGCCAGAATCCAATCGAACAACGGCCGAATCGCCTTTGCCAGTCGATCTTCGGAACCTGAGATGACGGGGGACGGAGACACTTCGGGCACGCGACCGAGCGCGATCAGCGGTGCGACGAGCGTCAGCCCTGTCACGAGGACGTAGCGATCTGCGTTCTCGAAAAGATCGGTGTCGAACAAGGTTCGAACCATTTCCACGATAGCGTAGAGCCCGACGAGGAAAACGCAGGCGGACAGAAACGCGATAACGAGCCCGACCGCCGCCCAAAGACCGAAGCTCCAGAATTCGTCCGAGCCGCCGTGCCGGACGAAAGGCGCAAGTGGCACGGCGAACATCATGGCGGACGAGAGGCCGGCTAGTTGATAAGGTGAGACGTCGACGAAGAGGACGATCGCTCCGACACATCCAGCCGTCCCCATCGACAAGAGCAGACCGATCAGGCGCCCCCATCCCTGCCCTTCCGCCGCCAATGCGACGATTAACCCAGCCATTGCGGC
Source organism: Aureimonas sp. D3 (assembly GCF_001463805.1). NCBI lineage: Bacteria > Pseudomonadati > Pseudomonadota > Alphaproteobacteria > Hyphomicrobiales > Aurantimonadaceae > Aureimonas > Aureimonas sp. D3. The sequence continues at coordinate 188,835 of NZ_BBWM01000035.1, forward strand.
GAGCGACAGTGCGGTCAAAAATAGGAGCGAACGGTCGAAACCATCGATTGAACCGGCCTCGAGATTGGACGCAACCGAGAAGGCCACGATCAACAAGGCAGGAATGGGGAATCTCTGAAGACCGGACGCGGCGTTATGGGCGAGACCACGACCGATGCCTGCGATGCATCCCAGCATGATCGATCCTCAAACTCGGAACCAGCGATTCAGGGGAGCCATCCCGGTTCGAAGCGGACTGATGCAATGCCCTCTTCCGCTTTCAGAACCGGTTCCTTGTAATCACCTCAAGAGCGCATCTGCCGCCAGTAGAACCAAAGCCGTCGGAGAGCGCTCGGTTCCGCACCGGCCGTGATCGGAGCCTTGCCGGCCCATAGCGCAGGCAGAAGTGCCGGGCGGACGGAGACGGGAATAGATGCCCACAGATGCAGGACGGGATCGAGATGCTCTCGCGCGAACGCACGCATGGCATCGCGGGCGCGCTCAGATCCGGCTCCACCTGCCAACCAAGTCGAGGCATCGATACCGGTCGCGGTCAGAATATCGGCGGGCACGTAGACTTGGTGACGGTTGCGATGAATCGCCTCCGAGCGCAGCACGGAGATCGCGGTTTGGCCCACTCCGGCGTGGCCGCACGCGTCCGCCAGACTGGGCGCGGCCGAGCGATCGAGCACCATCGTCGCCATCATGATCAAGGCGGAAGACGTCTCTCCTGCATAGGCTTCGAAGTCGGCGCGCGACGGCATCGGGTCGTTGTAGAGGTCGAAAACCCGAGCCTCGAGATAGCGCTCGAACGCATCGAGCGGCAGGGCGTGTTCGCGAATCGTCGCGATCAGAGCCGTCGCGATCGGGGAGCCCTGAGCGGCGTCCTCCAAGGGTTCCTCACTCGCCAAGCGGTCGCGCCACCATTGAAGGCGGATTTCGCCGGGCAATGGCTGCGACACCAGATCGCGAATGCGCAGCGTTTCGAGATGGAAGGCGTAGAGCGCAAACAGGTGCTTCTGCGCCGGCTTCGTGGCGAACCCCACCGCAACAGCACGATCGGGATCGCCGTCCTGAACGATTCGCTCACATTCGGCGTAAGCGGACAGTAGGCCGCCGGAAGGAGCTGAATCAGTCAACGGCGATCAGCGCCGCCGCGACCGGGCGTCCTTCCGCGAGCATGATATTGTAGGTTCGCACGGCGGCGCCCGTCGACATGGGATCGCAGGAGATCCCGGCCTTTCGAAACCGATCCAGCAAAGCCGGCGGAACACGGCGAATATCGGCACCGGTGCCGTACAGGAAAAACCGGATATCCTCCGCTTCCTCGAACGCCTTCAGCAGCCTCGCGCCGCCGAAGGGTTCGTCCGCGTCAGCGGACCAGCCATAAATGCCGGACGGGAGACAGAGAATCGATCCGCGATGCGACATGTCGGCGAACCGGAAGCCGCCGTTCCCGTAGGCGTCGATCGGAGCGCGGCGCGGATAATGTGCGTCGCGAATTTCGGGGTCGCTCGGCTCGGCCATGGATCAGGCCTTGCCAGAGGTCGACGGCGTCGAGCCGCCAACGCGTTTCGGCTCGGGCGCATCGCTCTTGTCTCCGCCTCGGATCGTTTCCGGGCGAAGCTTGAAGTAGATCAGGACCGGCGCCGCGATGAAGATCGAGGAATAAACACCGACCAACACACCCGCCAGCATCGGCGCGACGAAGACGCGAATGACGTCTCCACCGAAGGCGTACAAGGCGACGAGGGCGAGAACGAGCGTCACGGCCGTGAGCAGCGTGCGCGATAGGGTTTCGTTCAGAGAGAGATCGATGATGTCCGATATCGGCATCTTCTTGTATTTGCGAAGGTTTTCGCGAATTCGGTCGAACACGACGACCGTGTCGTTCAGCGAGTAGCCGACAATCGTCAAGATCGCTGCGATGGAAGAAAGATTGAACTCCAACTGCGACACGACCAAGAAGCCGATCGTCATCGCGACGTCATGGGCCGTTGCGAGCAAAGCACCGATGGCGAACTGCCATTCGAAGCGCAGCCAGACATAGATCGAAATCGCAAGAAGCGCGGCCCCGACCCCGAACACCGCCGCCCAGGCCAGCTCGCCCGACACGGTCGGACCGACCACCTCCACGCGCTGGAAATCATAGTCGTTGGCGAGAGCCGAGCGTACTGCGTTGACGCTGGCCTGCGGTGTTTGCGCGTCCTGGGGCTGCACTCCGAAGCGGACGAGAACGTCACTCGCGGCGCCGAACTGCTGAACCTGGACGTCCCCCTCGACAATGCCGGAGAGATCCTGACGGATTGCGCCGACGTCGGCCGTTCCATTCTTGGCGCGCAGTTCGAGAACCGTACCACCAGTGAAATCGATGCCGAAATTCAGGCCGCCGACGAAGAGACTGCCGATCGACGCCAGCGAAAGTCCGATCGTGATCGCAAAGGCCCAGCGACGAATGCTCATGAAGCGAATGCGGGTTCCATGCGGAACGAACGACACCCAGCCCTTCGGCACTTCCTTCGGGCGGCGATGACGGAGCCAATAGGACACCATCCAGCGCGTGAGCGTGAGGGCGGTGAAAACGGTCGTGAAGATGCCGAGCGCCAGTGTAATGGCGAAGCCACGCACCGGGCCCGATCCCAGGAAGAACAGAACGACGGCGGCGATCAACGAGGTGACGTTCGCGTCCATGATCGTGCCCAGCGCCTTATGGAACCCGGCATCGATCGACTGGACGACGGATCGCCCGTTTCGCCGTTCCTCCAGCAAGCGCTCATAGATGAGAACGTTGGAGTCGACCGCCATGCCCATCGTGAGCACGATGCCGGCAATGCCAGGCAAGGTCAGCGTGGAGCCGAGCGCCGACAGAAGCGCCACGAGCAGAATGACGTTCACCAGCAGCGCGATGTTCGCGATCACGCCGAGGAAGCCATAGGCCACGAACATGAAGACGACGACCAGCGCGCCGCCGATGATACCGGCGGCCTTGCCCGCCGCGATCGAATCGGCGCCGAGGCCAGGCCCAACCGTCCGCTCTTCGATGATATCGAGCGTCGCCGGAAGCGCACCGGCGCGCAGCAGGACGGCTAGATCATTGGCGGATTGAACGGTGAAATTGCCGGAAATCTGCGCTTGGCCGCCGAGGATCGGCTCGCGGATATTGGGTGCGGACAGAACCTTGTTGTCGAGGACGATGGCGAACGGCCGACCGACATTTTCCTGCGTCACCTGACCGAAGCGCTGCGCGCCCCGGGCGTCGAAGCGAATATTGACGACAGGCTGGTTGGTCTGCTGCTCGAAACCGGCCTGTGCGTCCGTCAGGTTCTCGCCCGAAATCATGACCTGACGCTGCACCAGAATCGGATGCGGCTTGGTATCCGTCGTTTCGAGCAACTCGTCACCGGCCGGCAGAGGCTGCGCGCCACTCGCCACGGCTTCGGCCGAGTTGTTCACGTCCACGAGGCGGAAGGTCAGACGCGCCGTCTGGTTGAGGAGGCTTTTCAGACGAGCCGGGTCTTGCAGGCCTGGAACCTGAACCATGATTCGGTCGAGGCCTTGGCGTTGAATCACCGGTTCGGTCGTACCCAGTTCGTCAACGCGACGACGCACCACTTCGATCGACTGCGACACGGCGGTCGAGAGTCGATAATCGATGCCGGCATTCGTCAGCGCCAAGCGGTACGTGCCAGGCTGTGGTTCGGTGAGGTCGGTTTCCGTGACCGATCCGCCGGCTAGAAGCCCGCTGGAAATTGGCGAGGTCAGGCCCTGCAGAGCTGCGCGCGCGGCCTGAGCCTGGGCGGGATCGCGTAGGGCGAACTGGATCGCACCATTGTTCTCACGCAGATTCGTGAAGCCGACATTGGCCGAGCGCAAGCTGACCTGCACGTCCTCGCGCAGGCTCTGGAGCCGATCGTTGATCAACGAAGCGCGATCGACCTCCAGAAGCACATAGGAGCCTCCTTGGAGATCCAGCCCCAGTGTCATGGGCTGTTTCGGCATGAAGGAGGGCAGACTGGCCCTCTGCTGTTCCGTCAAAAGGTTCGGGAGCGCGAACAGCACGCCCAAGAGAACGGCGAGCCAGATGAAGGTGGTCTTCCACCGCGAGAAATAGAGCATGGCGTTCCCGAACGACAATCGGAGCACCGGACCTTCTGGCCTGCGGCGCTCCGAAAATGCGGTACGGCAGAGTGATCTGCCGAATACGAAAATGGATCGGGACGACCCCGATCCGCTGACAGATTACTTCGAATTCGCCGCCGTGGGCTCGCCCTTCACGCGCACATCCGCGACCATGGACTGGAGCACCCGAATCTTGGTCTGCTCGGAAATCTGCACTTCCAGTTCGCCATTCTCCTGGACCTTGGTGACCTTGGCGATGATGCCGCCACCGGTGACGATCGTGTCACCACGACGAATATTGCGCAGCATTTCGTCTCGCTTCTTCGCCGCGGAGCGCTGCGGGCGAATGATCAGGAAATACATGATCGCGAAAACGGCAATGAACGGCAGAATGCTGATGAGGATGCTCTCCGGCCCCCCCGCTGCGGTGGCGGTCTGTGCGAAAGCCGGCGATACGAACATCAAGATCTCCCAACAAACGGAAAACAGGGCGCCCGGCCCTTCACAAGATGCGCGCAATATACGATCGGTCGAACCGATTGCAACACGCGCCGCCCGGCAATGCCCGGCGGTATCGGTCTTTCCAGAGGTCAGCCCGTGACGTCCGAAACGGAACTTCTTTCTCTCCTGCGCCGCGCGGCGGATGCGCTGGAACGGCTCGCGCCGCGCGCGGCACCGCCCCTCGACCTGGAAGCCGCCGATTGTTTCGTCTTCGCACCGCCTTCTGGTTTGACGCCCGTACCCCGCGTCAATCGCGTGGATTTCGAACTGCTTCGCGGGATCGATCGCTCCCGTGACATTCTGCTCGACAACACGGAACGGTTCGCAGCCGGGCTACCCGCCAACAATGCCCTTCTCTGGGGCGCGCGCGGCATGGGAAAATCCTCGCTGGTGAAGGCGGTGCACGCGAAGGTCAATTCGTCGCGAGGTGAACGTACGGCGCTGAAATTGATCGAAGTCCATCGCGAGGACATCGATGATCTTCCGCAGTTGATGACGATGCTTCGCGATCTGCCCTGCCCCATCCTGCTGTTTTGCGACGATCTGTCATTCGATCACGACGACACATCCTACAAGTCGCTGAAAGCGGCGCTCGATGGTGGCGTCGAAGGTCGGCCCGGGAACGTCCTGTTCTACGCCACCTCCAATCGGCGGCACCTCCTGCCGCGAAACATGATGGAGAACGAGCAGTCGACGGCGATCAACCCCAGCGAGGCGGTGGAGGAGAAGGTTTCTCTTTCCGACCGATTCGGTCTCTGGCTGGGTTTCCACAAATGCTCGCAGGACGACTATCTTGCGATGGTCGATGGCTACCTCGCCGCAGCGGGAATCGATCTCGATCCTGCAGAGATGCGACGCGATGCGCTGGAATGGAGCACGACCCGGGGCAGCCGATCGGGCCGCGTCGCCTATCAATATGTAACGGACCTCGCAGGACGCCTCGGGCGGTCCCTAACGCGTTAACAAAAACGCCGCACCGAGCTTAGATCAGCTCGGCGCGGCGTTCGATGACAATCGATGATCCGACGCTCAGCGAAGATAGGTCATCGGGTTAACCGGCGAGGAGTCCTTGCGCACTTCGAAATGAAGCATCGGGGCGTCTGCGTCACCGGTCATACCCGCCGTCGCGATCTCCTGCCCCCGCTTCACGGTCGCGCCGCGCTGCACCTTGATGTCGTCCGCGTGTCCGTAAACCGTCACGAGACCATTGTCGTGCTTCACGAGAACGGTCTTGCCGAACTCCTTGAGCCCTTCACCAGCATAGATGACCACGCCGTTTTCGGCCGCCTTGATCGGAGTGCCGCGCGGCACGGAGATGTTGAGACCGTCATTGCGGCGCGAACCGACCTTGTCCCCGAAGCTCTTGATGACGCGACCCTGAACCGGCCAGCGCATCTGGTCGATGCCCGTACCGCTCGGGATCGACACGGTCTCCTCTTCCTCTTCTTTCGAAGCGGGTGCTGCCGGAGCCGCCGTGGCAAGCGCCGTGCTGGAAGCGCTGGGCGCTGCCGCCGGCTGCGCGGGGGCCTCATGCGCAACCTGCTTGGGCGCCGTCGCGATCGGAGCTGCCGCCGCAACAGGCGCAGTGGTAGCCGGAGCAGTCGTCATGGTCGCCGGCTTAGCCGAGGCCGCCTCGTGCGCCACGGGCGGTGCGGCAGCAGGTGCCGGGCGCGAGTGAGCCGGAGGCGAGCGCGGAACGGCGATCGCGGCGGCCTGTGCCTGAAGCGTCGTCGGCGGGGCTCCGAGCGCTGCATAGCGCGTGTTGGCGGCCGGCTGCGCGGCTGCCGTCATGCTACCGCCCGCCGGAATCACCAGCTTCTGGCCAATCTTCACATTGTCGTCGCTCATGCGGTTCGCGGCCCGCAGGTCACTCGACCGCACACCGTGGCGGCGCGCGATACCCAGAAGCGAGTCGCCGGACGTCACGACATAGGTGCCGGCCGAGCCAGTCGAAGCAGGCGAAATGGCGCGGGACGCTTCCGTGCGAGCGACTTCGGCGCGATTGACAGGCGAGGAAACCGGCTGGGACATGGCGGCCGCTGCCGCCGGGCGGATCGGCTCATAGGTCTCGTTGCCGCCGCTATAGGACGCGGCCGGCGGAGGCGGCAGGGCCGAGCGCGAGACGCGCGGCGTCGCGGCGGCGTAGGTGCGCGGAGCGCCTGTCGTGCCGGCCCCGTAGGACGCGTTGGGCTGACCCTGCCCATAGGACGGGGCCGCCTCGGCCATAGCGGGCTGCGATTGGATCGGCGCCTTCGGTATGGCACCGGTATAGAAACTATCCTGCAAGCGCGTGGCGTCCGCGCTGCAACCAGCAGCCAAGGCGGCGAGCGCGATCAGCCCCGCCGAGCGCACAAGCCGAAACCGACTCTGATTCAACACGTCCGTCCGCATTGCAGTCCCCAAAAGCATTCGCCCAACCTGGGAACATTAGAGCGCGTTAATGTTACCCGAGGGTTAAACGCCGTCAGGTCATCGATCGAATTCTTTAGAGGTAGCTGGCGACACCCGTCTCAAGCGGCTGGAGACGCGCGTGAAACAGCGTCTCCTCTTCGAAGCGACTGCCAAGGCGCTGATGACGCACGACCCGCTGAACATGGCTCGGATCGCCCAAAGCGCAGAGAAGAATGCCCTGAGAGGAAATCTGCTCGACGAAATTTCGAGGCAGCATCTCGAACGAGCCATGAACGACGATGCGATCGAACGGCGCCTGGTCAGGATAGCCCGTCCGCCCGTCTTCTTTCAGATAGGTCACGTTGCCGATGCCGCAGCTTTTCAAACGATCCTGCGCCTTGGTCAGGAGCGTTTGGTAGCGGTCGAGCGTCAACACCTGCACGCAAAGCTTGGCCATAAGCGCCGTGATATAGCCGCTTCCGGTCCCGATCTCCAAAACACGGTGTTCGGGTGCGATCTTCAATGCCGCAACGAGGCGCACCGCGTGGCGCGCGCCCGGCATGGATTGCCCGCAATCGATCGGAAACACCTTATCGCAGTACGCGTCCTTCGCATCCTGCGGAACAAAGAGGCGTCGCGGCACGGACTCGACGGCCGTCAGAACGCGGGGCGTCATGCCGTCCACCGTTCGCACCGTCATCAGGAAAGCAGCCAATTGCTCGCGATCAAGCATGGAGTTCGGCATGACGGATCAGCGGAAAAGATCGCGCATCTGCTCTCGCAGGGCGTGATGCGTCAGATCGAGATGCAGAGGTGTCACGGAGATCCGGCGGGCGTTGAGTGCACCGATATCAGACCCGTCCAGTTCGCCCCCCGCCTGGCGGCCGAACCTAAGCCAGAAATACGGGAAGCCACGACCGTCGAGACGTTCTTCAACGCCCAGGGCATAATCCAGCTTTCCCTGCCGGGTCACCTCGACGCCTTCCACAGCGTCGGGCTCCACAGCCGGGAAGTTGACGTTGAAAAGCGTGCCGGCGGGCGCATCCACCGAAAGCAGGCGTTGTACGATCAGAGCGCCGTGTTGGAGCGCCGTGGCCCAGACCACATCGCGACCCGAGTTCGGGCGATAGGCCTGACTGAGCGCAATCGAGCGAATGCCCAGCATCATGCCCTCGATCGCGCCGGCGACGGTCCCCGAATAGGAGACGTCGCCGCCGATATTCTGCCCGGCATTGACGCCGGATAGAACGAGGTCCGGCGGCTCGGGCATCACATGCTTCACCGCCATGATGACACAATCTGTTGGCGTACCGCGAAGCGCGAAGCGGCGCTCCCCCTCCTGACGGAGCCGAAGCGGCGATGACAACGTCAGCGAATGTGACAAGCCGCTCTGATCCGTTTCCGGCGCCACCACCCACACTTCATCAGACAGCTGCCGGGCGATCTTCTCAACGATCTTCAAGCCTTCGGCATGAATGCCGTCGTCATTCGTCAGGAGGATGCGCATGAGATCAGCGAGCCCCGATCCGCTCGAGAC
>NZ_BBWM01000036.1:0-81782 GCF_001463805.1 Aureimonas sp. D3
CCGATCCGCTCGAGACCACCGAGATAAGGCTTCAGCACCTCCGGAACCAGGATGGTGCCGTCTTCCTGCTGATAGTTTTCCATGACGGCGATCAGAGCCCGGCCAACCGCAGTTCCTGACCCATTCAACGTATGAACGAAGCGCGGCGCGGCCTTTTCCCCAGCCGGGCGATAGCGGGCGTTCATGCGGCGCGCCTGGAAATCTCCGCAAACGGAGCAGGACGAGATCTCGCGGTAAGCGTCCTGTCCCGGCAGCCAGACCTCGATGTCGTAGGTCTTACGGGAGGAGAAACCCATATCGCCGGTGCACAGCATCATCGTGCGGAAATGCAGGCCGAGCTTGCTCAGCACGGCTTCGGCGGCCGCCGTCATGCGCTCATGCTCTTCCAACGATGTTTCCGGGGTCGTCACGGAAACCAGTTCAGCCTTATAGAACTGATGCTGACGCAGCATTCCGCGCGTGTCGCGGCCGGCGGACCCCGCTTCGGATCGGAAGCTGGGCGTCAGGGCGGTGAAGCGCAGCGGAAGCGCGGATTCGTCGGTGATCTCCTCCCGGACGAGATTCGTCAGCGACACTTCGGCCGTCGGAATCAGCCAGCGCCCGTCCGTGGTCTGGAACAGGTCCTCGGCGAACTTCGGGAGCTGACTCGTTCCAAACAGCGCTTCGTCTCGCACCAGCAAAGGCGGCGACACCTCTTCATAGCCGAACTCACGCGTGTGAGTGTCGACCATGAACTGACCGAGCGCGCGTTCCATACGCGCCAGTTCCCCCCGAAGCACCGTGAAGCGGGAGCCGGACATGCGGGCGGCGCGCTCGAAGTCCATGAGACCTAGCGCTTCACCCAGTTCGAAATGCTCCTTGGGCTTGAAGGCGAAGGTCGGCTTCTCGCCTGTGCGCCGAACCTCGACATTGCCTGTTTCGTCGGTGCCGAATGGCACCTCGGGTAGCGGGACATTGGGCAGCGTGGCGAGCACGGCGTCGATCTCGGCATCGATCTCGCGCTCGAGCTTTTCGCCGTCCTGAATCTTCGCCTTCAGGTCCGCGACCGCGCGCATGACCTCGTCGACAGCTGCCGCGTCGCCGGACGCCTTGGCCTTGCCGATCTGCTTGGAGGCTTCGTTGCGCTGGCTTTGCCAATCTTGCAGAGCCTTCAGATGCTGGCGCCGCTTTTCGTCCAGACGAAGAATGTCGGAGGCCGTCGCGGACGAGCCGCGACGCGTCAGAGCTTCGTCCAGAACTTCCGCGTTTTCGCGGATCCATTTGATATCCAGCATCTTTTCCAGTCCGCTACAGGCGGGCCGGAACCGTCCGGATCACTCCGTGCCGGCTTCTCTGGCCGCCAGACGCACGCCACGTTTCTTCTCGATCATCCGCGCCGTGATGATGGAAATCTCGTAGAGAATGATGGCCGGGATCGCAAGACCGATCTGGGACATGGGATCGGGCGGCGTCAGCACGGCCGCCACGATGAAGGACAGGACGATCGCATATTTGCGCTTGGAGCGCAGACCATCCGCCGTCACGATCCCCGCCCGGACGAGAAGCGAGCAGATCACCGGCAGCTGGAACACAAGACCGAAAGCAATGATGAGGGTCATGATCAGCGACAGATATTCGGACACGCGCGGCAACAAGAGAATGGCCGCATCGCTTCCCTGCCCTGGCTGTTGCATGGACAGGAAGAACCACATCACCATCGGGGTGAAGAAGAAATAGACCAGCAGCGCTCCCAGCAGAAACAGGAGCGGCGTCGCGATAAGAAAGGGAATAAAAGCCGCGCGTTCGTCCCGATAAAGACCGGGTGCCACGAACTTGTAGATCTGGATCGCGATCACCGGAAAGGCGAGGAAGACGCCGCCGAAAGCGGCGACCTTCACCTGCGTGAAGAAATATTCCTGAGGGGCCGTGTAGATCAGCTCCACATTGGACGGGTCGAGCCCAGCCCAACCGCTCGCGATCTGATACGGGACGACCAGAACGTTGAAGATGCCCTTCGCGAAGAAGAAGCAGATCAGGAACATCACGAAGAAGCCGGCGATCGACCAGATCAACCGACGACGCAACTCGATCAAATGTTCGATCAGCGGGGCGGACGACGCCTCGATGTCGGACTCGGAACGCTCGGTCACTGAATGCCTCCAACGGATGTGCGCGAAGCCGAGGATTCGCTGGCCGTCGACGTTTCGGGACGAACCTGAATCGGCGTCGAGCTTGCATCCGTTAGGGGATAGGCGCTCCCATTCACAGCGGAATCGGGTTGGGGAACGGGCGCGGACTCCATCGGCACAGGCGATTGCGTCGGAGACGGAACCTTGGGTTCCGGCGCCTCTGCCGCCGCCTTGATGGACGAACGAATTTCGTCGCCAACCGCTCGGATCGGATTCATCGCCTTGCGAAGGTCGTTGCGCGGATCGAGATCACGCACATCCTTGGCGGTCTGGCGCAGTTCCTCCAACTCAGCCTCTTTCAAGGCCTCGTCGAACTGGCGGCGAAAATCCCCCGCCATGCGACGCATTTGCGAGCTGACGCGCCCGAAGGTGCGCAGCATCTTGGGGAGATCCTTAGGACCAACGACGACGATCAGAACGACCGCAATTACTAGAAGCTCAAGTCCACCGATGTCGAACATGACGATCCCCGGAAGGCGAACGGCGGCACGATACGTGCCGCCCGTCCCTTAGATGCGGGACTTCTCCGTGACGGAGTCGTGGGTCATGGCGTCGCCCTCGCGAGCGTCCAGAGAACGACGCTCCTGCGTAACCGGCGTTTCGTCGTCGGCCATGCCCTTCTTGAAATTCTTGATGCCCTTGGCGACATCGCCCATCAATTCGGGGATCTTTCCGCGCCCGAACAGAAGCAGCACGACGGCCAGAACGATGAGCCAGTGCCAAATGCTGAAGCTACCCATGATACGCCTCCATGGCGCGGGCAGGCCGCGCACCAAATTCAAACCGAACCCTCGGTCCTTTCAAACACGAAAGTCTCAACCGGATCAACGGCTACAAAGACATCGTGCACATTGTCGGCGAGTTCGCCAGGATGAAACCTCGCCCTGACGGGAGCGGATGCCCCATCGACCGCAAGAAGAACCAGTTCCTCGCCGCCCAGGAAACGCCGCTCCAGAACGCGAGCAGACGTTCCCTCCGTCGAAGTCGACAGTTTGACACCGGTCAAACGAACTGCAACGTCCATTTTCGTGCCATCCGATCGTGGCGAGTGTGCGACGATGCCCAGGAGGGTCGTCACTTTTCCTGCCAGCACGCTCCCTTCCAAGACATTGATCTCGGACAAGAAACCGGCTGCAAAGAGGCTGGATGGATAGAGGTAGAGCTGTCTTGGCGTTCCCGTCTGCACGAGGCGCCCATTCCGCAAAAGCGCGATCCGATCGCCCATGCGCATCGCCTCTTCCGGATCATGCGTGACGATTACGGCAGTCGATCGCGTTTGTGCGAGGATCGCCAGCGTTTCGGCACGCACATCATCCTTGAGGCGACTATCGAGTCCGGAGAAGGGCTCATCCATCAAGATCACGCGAGGACGCGGTGCCAAAGCCCGGGCCAGGGCAGCCCTTTGTTGTTCCCCGCCCGACAGATGATGCGGGAACGAATCGGCGAGAGGCCCGAGCCGAACATGGTCGAGCGCAGCCTCCGCTCGGGCCTTGGCCTCTCGACGCGGAAGACCGGCGAGGCCGTAGAGCACGTTGTCGCGAAGCGTCTTGTGCGGAAACAGGGCGAAATCTTGAAAGACCAGCCCGACACCCCTCGCCTCGGGTGGCTCGTATCGTTCGGGGCCGGCGACCAGCCGATCCCCGATCCAGATTTCGCCTCGGGTTTGCCGCTCGATACCCGCCGCCATCCGAAGGAGGCTGGTTTTCCCCGAGCCGGATGGTCCCAGCAGGCACAAGACCTTCCCAGCCTCCGCTTGGATCGATACGTCCCGCAGTATCTCACGTCCCCCGGCCTCGAAGGAGAGATCGCGAAACGTAAGGGCGGATTGCCCTGCACGGATATCGAGAGCAGGTGTGTCCGCTGCAGCAACCGGACGCATGTGAAGTGTCATGTGTCGCGCTCCTCAGCCTCGCTCATCGACCGATCAGAACTTGATCGTCTCAGTCAATTAAAGCCGAAGCCCACTGCCCTCAAGCGAGAGTCGCCGTGAGTCTGGTGAACTCTTCGCGAAGCATCGGCTCGTCCAGAGCTTCCGGGGCGACGCGAATTACGTCCAGCGCCCGTTCCGCGCGCTCGCTGGCGCGTCCGCCCAGTTCGGGAACGCCGGCGGCCACTTGCACCATCTCTGCGATGTCGCCGTTGCAGTGAAGCGCCAGATCGCAGCCCGCAGAAATCGCGCCCTTCGCCAGCTCGCCCATATTGCCTTGAAGCGCCTTCATCGACATGTCGTCGCTCATCAGCAATCCATCGAAGCCGATCAGGCCGCGAATGATCTCGTTGATGACGATGGAAGACAGCGTCGTGGGATGCGCCGGGTCAAGCGCCTCAAACAGGAGATGGGCGGTCATTCCCGCTGGCAGATCGCGCAGATCGCGGAATGGCCGGAAATCGAAACCTTCCAGATCGGCGCGCGCCGCCGTTACGCGCGGCAGTTCCAAATGGCTATCGGCGTTGCCACGCCCATGCCCCGGAATGTGCTTCATGACAGGCAGAACCGCGCCCGCCATCAGGCCACGGGCGGCGAGCCCGCCGAGTTCGGCGACGCTGCCCGGATCATCAGCATAGGCGCGATCTCCGATCACCGAATGCGCGCCGGGTTGCGGCACGTCGAGACAGGGAAGGCAATCGACATTGATGCCGTAACCCTGTCGAAGGTCGTGCGCCAGCAGGCGGCCTTGAAGCCATGCGGCCCGCCTGCCCTTGTCGCGATCGGCAGCGTAGACCTGCCCGATCGTCGCCGAGGGCGGGAAGCGCGGCGAAAGCGGAGGCCGGAGGCGCTGAACGCGGCCGCCTTCCTGGTCGATCAGCACAGGAACGGTGTCGCGGCCGTCGAGGCTTTGCAACTCCGCCACGAGGTCAAGAACCTGCGCAGCTTCGGAAATATTTCGACCGAAGAGGATATAACCCCAGGGCCGCGCGTCCTGAAAGAAACTGCGCTCGTCGGCGGTCAGCCGAAGCCCGCTGCAGCCGGAAATCCAAGCCTTGGTTCCACTCATCGACACGTCCGTAGGATGCGATTGCTCTGGAGCGGGCTCTGGCGGCCCGCCCTTTCCGGGCAGCTGAACGCCGATCGTGAAGCCGGCCGCGAGGCTCAGCGCGTCACGAAACAGCTTCCGCCGACTGATTTCAGGCTGTCGCACAGGGATGCCGCCTCGCCCTTTGTCTTGGCCGCCACGCGAACGCGATAGAACGTTCCCTTGCCCGCGATTTCGGCCGACTTGATGCCGACATTGCGGCCACCGATCACGCTGGAAAACCGCTTGGACAGGTTGGCCATCGATTCTTCGGCCAACGCCTGGCTCGGCTGCGAGGAAATCTGCACAAAGAACGCATCGTCGCTCGGCTGCGCTGGCTGAACCGACGCCACCTGAACGGGGTCGGGCTGCGGAGCGGCGGCCGGCATGGTCGGCGCAACAACTGCAGCAACCGGGGCCGCCGCGGCCGGCTTATGGGCGATCGGCGTCGAAGACGTCGGCAGCATGGCCGGCTGGCCGGCGATACTCGCCTCTTCGGCGGCAGGCGCGAGCGAGCCGTCCGGGCGCACCGTCAGTGTGCGAACCTTTCGCGGTTGGAGCGTCCCTTCTGCCGAGGCGACCTGCGCGCCGGGCGCCGGCGGCACTTCGGGCTCGGCATCCGATTCGCTCGGCAAGGCGACATTCTCGCCGACCATGACGCCGGGAAGAGCGGCGGACGACGCGTCGTCGTTTTCCGAAATGTCGATCGGTTCTTCCATCGCGGTCACGAGCTTGCGCTGGGTGGGCGCATCGACCTTGGCGTTTCCGGCCGCGACGTGCTCGTAAACAGCCTTGTTCTGGTTCGGGATCGTCCGGCCGCCCGTCTCCGCCGGAACGACCTTGTAGGGCTGCGCGTCGGCCTTGATCAGGATCGGTCCGTCATTGCCCGGCGCGAGCGAGCCGCCGCCGGTGTAAACCATCGTTCCAGCCACGGCGACCACAACGGTCGCGGCCATGCCGCCCATGACCATCGCGAACTTGCGCAGGCGCGACGGACGACGCACGTTGGCGGCGGCCTCTTCGCCATAACGATCATCGTCATAGCCGTATTCGTCTTCGTCATAGGCTTGCGGAGCGGGCTGCATCGCGGCCCATTCGCTGGCGATCAGATCGTCGAAATCATCCAGCGTCAAAGTCTGGCGGGTGTCGGACAATTGCTGACGCGGCGCGACATAGGGCTCGGGCTCGATTTCCCGAGCCGGCGCGAACGATTGTGTTTCCGCCGGATAGCGATCGCGGGGACGTGCCGGTTGGCTGAGATTGCGCAGGGCTTCCTGAGTCTCCGCGTTCACCGGTCGCGACGGGCGCCCCTGCGGCATGGGGGCGGCCACGCGATCTTCCGGCCCGAGAACGGGTTCATAGCCATGCGAACCCGCCCAATCCTGGCGGGCAGCCTGCGAAGAACCACGTCCCGACGAGCCTTCGACGGCGCGAACGAGATCCGCAAAAGGATCGCGATCGGCCGCGGAGAAATGGGCGTCCCTGTAGTCCTTCATCGCGCCGACCTCACGCAAGGATCACCTCCTAGAACCGAGGCGACCCGTCATTTCCTGAACGTCCTTCCGCCCTATGGGTCGAACATGGTCAAAGCGTGGAGCGTCAACGCATTTCCTCGGGGGCCGATACGCCGACCAGACTGAGACCCGAGGCGATGACGAAGGCGACGGCTTGAACCAATCCCAATCGAGCTGCGGTCATTGTCACATCGTTAGGCTTAACGAAGCGTAACTCAGGCTGATCCTTGCCGCGATTATACTGCCCGTGGAAAGCCGAAGCGACGTCGTAGAGATAGAATGCGAGGCGGTGTGGTTCCTTGGCTTGGGCCGCGCTTTGAATCAAACGTGGATATTCCGCCAGCTTGCGCACCAGCGCGACCTCCCCCTCGTCCGTCAGATGCGCCAGCGCATCGCGATCGACCCGGTCCAGAGCCGACACGTCGATGCCCTCGGCCTGCGCCTGGCGCACGATCGACCGAGCGCGGGCGTGCGCGTACTGAACGTAGAAAACCGGATTGTCTTTCGACTGTTCGGTGACTTTCTGAAAGTCGAAGTCGAGCGGCGCGTCACTCTTGCGGAAGAGCATCATGAAGCGAACGGCATCGCGACCGACTTCTTCCACCACATCAGCCAACGTCACGAACTCACCGGCGCGCTTGGACATTTTGACCGGCTCGCCGTTGCGAAACAGCTTCACGAGCTGGCACAGGACGACATCGACCTCGGCCTTGCCGCCGGACACGGCCTTTGCCACCGCTTCCAGACGCTTCACATAGCCACCATGGTCCGCGCCGAGCACATAGACCATCTCGTCGAAGCCGCGCGCGAACTTGTCCGCGAAATAGGCCACGTCGGCCGCGAAGTATGTGTAGGCGCCATTCGACTTAACGAGTGGACGGTCGACATCATCCCCGACATCGGTCGAGCGCAGCAGCGTCTGCTCGCGGTCTTCCCAATCCTCGGGGAGCTGGCCCTTGGGTGGCGGCAATGTGCCCTGATACACGAAACCGCGCTCGCGCAGCGCCTCCACGCTGGCGGCAATACGGCTCGGATCGCCCTCATGTAGCGTCTTTTCGGAGAAGAACACGTCCTGCGTGATGTTGAGCTCCTTCAGGTCGTCCCGAATGCTCATCATCATGGCGCTAATGGCATAGGCCTTCACGACGGGAAGCCATTCGGCCTCATCCTGCGCCAGAAGCTCTCGGCCGTAGCGGATGGCGAGCGCCGAGCCGACCGTCTTTAGGTAGTCGCCAGGATAAAGCCCGGCCGGGATCTCGCCGATCGTCTCCCCCAGCGCTTCGCGATAGCGCAGGAAAACGGAGCGGGCGAGGACGTTCACCTGCTCGCCCGCATCGTTGATGTAATATTCCTTGGTCACGTCGTGACCGGCAAAGCCCATCAGATTGGCGATCGCATCGCCGACGACAGCCCCTCGGCAATGGCCGACGTGAAGGGGACCGGTAGGGTTGGCCGATACATATTCGACGTTCACGCGGTGCCCGGTGGAAGTGCCGCGACCGTAATCCATGCCCTGGATCAGAAGTTCGTGGAGATGGTTCGTCCAAAAAGCCGGCTGGAGACGCAGATTGATGAAACCCGGCCCGGCGATCTCGACCGATGCGACATCCGCGTCGTCCGCGAGCTTGGCAGCGATGTCGTCCGCCAGGTCGCGCGGCTTCAGTCCCAGCGGCTTGGCGAGAACCATGGCGGCATTCGTCGCGAGATCGCCATGGCTGGCGTCCCGTGGCGGCTCGACGGTAATGCGGGAGAGATCGGCTCCCTCAATTCCCCGTGCGGACAGAATAGCTTCCACTGCTTTGCGAACGCGCTGCTCGAAGTCGGTGAAGATATTCATGATCAGGTCCAGATTGGAGAAACCGGCACAACGAAACGCCGCCCACCGCTCTTCCGAACGGGAGTTGAAGCGGCGCGCCTAACGCAATTCGGGCGTATCGTCAAACAAGCGGCGATGTTCCGATACCGCGTAGCTGTCGGTCATACCGGAGAGATAGTCCGAAACGCGCCGTGCGAGGCGCGCCTCGTCCAGACCTTCCAACGCCTCGCTCCAGGCTCCGTGCATTTCGTGAGGAGCTGCGACAAAGCGATGGTACATATCCTCGACCAAGGTCTCCGCCCGCGTCATGACACGCGAGACGCTTGGGCTGCGATAGACCCGGGCAAACAGGAAGCTCTTGGTCCGACGGGCCAGTTCTTCCATCTCGGGCGAGAAACAAAGCAGGGTCCGGCCGGCATCGCGCACATCCTGCGCCGTCTCGATGCGATCCTCCTGCAACCGTCGCAAAGTCGCGGTGATCACGTCTTCGACCATGCGCGTGATGTGGCGGCGCATGATCTCGTTCGCCATGCGGGCCGGGTCGAGATTGGGATATTGGGCTCGAACGTCCCGCAGAATGGAACCTGCCAGATCCAGTTCGGCGAGATCATCCAGATGGATCAGCCCGGCTCGCAGCCCATCGTCCAGATCGTGAGTATTATAGGCGATGTCGTCGGAAATTGCCGCCGCCTGGGCTTCCAGGCTAGCGAACCGAGAGAGATCGAGTGGATAGCGCGCGTCGAATTCGAGGATCGGGCGGGGCACCTCACCCTGCCAGGTCGAGTGAGGACCGAGCATGGGTCCATTGTGTTTGACCAGCCCCTCCAGCGTTTCGAAACTAAGGTTCAGACCGTCGAACTCCGCATAGCGCCGTTCCAGCGCCGTCACGATCCGCAGCGACTGCGCATTGTGGTCGAAGCCACCATAGGGCGACATGCAGCGGTCGAGCGCTCGCTCCCCGGCGTGACCGAAAGGCGTATGGCCGAAATCATGGACCAGTGCGATCGCCTCGGTCAGATCCTCGTCCAGCCGAAGCGCACGCGCGAAGGCACGAGCGATCTGCGAAACCTCGATCGTATGGGTCAGGCGCGTGCGGAAGTGATCGCCCTCATAGGCGACGAAAACCTGGGTCTTGTGCTTGAGCCGACGAAAGGCAGTGGAATGGATGATCCGATCCCGGTCGCGCTGAAACGGCGTGCGCGTCGGGCTGTCCGACTCCGCCACGAGGCGGCCGCGCGACCGCTCGGGATCGCTCGCAAAGGGCGCGAGAGCGCAGCGGCCAAAGCCGATCGGGATAAAGCTTGAGTCCGCCGCCATGCAGCCCATCCCTTCGCCTGCGCGCCGAAACATCGGTTCGGCCCGGCGTTGACCCACCGGGAGCGCATCCATACGTTAGGAGCACGAGGTCAACAAGCAGAGGTCGGACAGCGCGTTCCGCTGGCCGGATTCGACATGAGCGAAGTGCTCGCAACGACGACGCCCGTCACGGTTTCCGACGCAGCCGCACAGCGGATCCTGTCCATTCTTCAAAAGACGCCCAGCGAAAACGCCTTACGCATTTCGGTGGAAGGGGGCGGATGCTCCGGTTTTTCCTACAAGTTCGATCTGACGCACGATTCCGAAGCCGACGATCTGGTGATCGAGAAGGACGGCGCGCGGGTGGTCATCGACCAGACCTCCCTCGCCTATCTGGACGGATCGGTCGTGGATTTCGTGGACGATCTCATGGGCCAGTCCTTCCAGATCCGCAATCCGAACGCCGTCGCCTCCTGCGGATGCGGAACCTCCTTCTCGATTTGACAGGGCGCGCCCGCAAGGGCATGGCGGGCAGGTCAGCGACCGAAACGCGCCAGCCGCGTTTTCAGGGCCGCTATGATGGATT
Organism: Aureimonas sp. D3; assembly: GCF_001463805.1. Taxonomy (NCBI): domain Bacteria; kingdom Pseudomonadati; phylum Pseudomonadota; class Alphaproteobacteria; order Hyphomicrobiales; family Aurantimonadaceae; genus Aureimonas; species Aureimonas sp. D3. Next base: position 10,395 of record NZ_BBWM01000036.1, read on the forward strand.
GTGGTGGTCCCAGACGGTCTTCGCAGGCCTCGGGCTTCACGGAGAGTTTCGATGCTGGTCGCCACATGGAACATCAACGGCGTCAAGGCGCGGCTCGACGCTCTTCTTCAATGGCTGGACGAGTGTCAGCCTGATGTGGCCTGCCTTCAGGAGATCAAGAGCGTCGATGAGGCCTTCCCGCGCGCCGAAATCGAAGCGCGCGGCTGGCAGATCGAAACACACGGCCAGAAAGGCTTCAACGGCGTCGCGCTCGTGTCGAAGACCCCAGCCCTCTCGATCGAGCGCGGGCTGGCTGGCGACGAGACGGACGAGCAGGCGCGCTTCATATCGGGGCTATGGTCGACGAGCCGAGGTCCGATCCGCATCGCCTCGCTGTACCTTCCCAACGGCAACCCGGTCGGCACGGAGAAATTCCCCTATAAGCTTCGCTGGATGGAGCGTCTGGAGCGCACTGCACGGCAATGGTTGGCTGAGGAGACGCCGTTCGTTCTCGCCGGAGATTACAACGTGATCCCGCAGCCGGAGGACGCCAAGAATGCCGCAGATTGGCTGGGGGACGCGCTGTATCAGCCGGAAAGCCGCGCCGCTTATCGTCGTCTGATGAATCTGGGTCTGGTCGATGCCCTTCGCGCCACCACGGACCGCGCACAGACCTATACGTTCTGGGACTATCAGGCCGGCGCTTGGCCGAAGAACAACGGCATCCGCATCGACCATATGCTCCTGTCTCCCGAGCTATCGGCGGCCATGAAGGGCGTGCGGATCGACAAATATGTCCGGGCTTGGGAAAAGCCGTCCGACCACGTTCCGGTCGTGCTCAATATCGAAGACTGAGAACCCGCGACTGAAAGCTGGCCGATTCGGCTGGCCGCTTATTGCGGGTCCGGGTCGCTCTGGGACGCGTAAGCCAGCGCTGTGCGTCGTTCGGTTTCGCTCGACAGGGAGAAGGCTTCCTCCTGAAGCGGACGAATCCAATCCTTGTCCTTGTCGGGCGCCGCCTTCAGCGCGCGCGTCAGCATGGCGAGCCCCTTGGCCGGCTCGGCCTGAAGCGAAATCGTTTCGCCATCGAACAGGAGATAGCCGAGCAGCGCCTCGGCCTTGGCGTAGCCTTTCTTGGCGGCGAGTTGCAGCCAGCGCGCGGCTTGGCGCGGATTGGGGCGCCCGCCCTCGCCCGCCAGCAGCATTCGACCCAGTTCGAACTGCGCCTGCGCGTCGCCGAAATAGGTCGCAGCATGAGCGTAAAGCTGGCGCGCCTGCGCCGGGTCCGCCGAAACGGGCGTGCCGGGAATGCCGCTTCGCATATACTCCGCCAGCGCGATCACTGCGCTCGCGACATAGGCCGCGTTTGGTGAGGAGGACGTATCGTCTTCCTGATCCCGAACGATTTCCTCGAACATCTTGAAGGCTTCGAAATCGTCTTCCTTGACGCCATCGCCTTCGGCATACATCTGACCGAGCTTCCAACGCGCGCCGGCATGACCGAGATCGGCCGCACGCTGCAAAGCCTGTAAGGCTTCGAGCTTGTGGCCGCGCTTATAGGCCGCAAAGCCCATCGAGAAAAACTCGCGCGGCGATTTGCTGTGCGGGTCTGCCGCCAGAGACAAGGGATCGAGAGCCCACGCTTGCCCCAGCAAGCTGCAGACGATCACAAGTGGCAGGCATAGGACGGAAACACCGGTCAGACGCATCGGCACGAAACTCAAGCGTCTCGAGTCCGAAGGACAATTGTGCTGGAGCCCATCGAACCTTCGACACGAGTTTCCCAAGACGAACCGATCGTGAGCGCGCCAAACGTCTTCCGCATTTGAGCGGACATCTGAGAGACGGACGTTTGTTGACACGCAACATCGCGGCGGCTCCCGGGAAGATTCGGGTGCCTGACGAGGGCCTGAGCGACCTTACTGACGGGAACTTGGTCGAACGTCATGACACCTCAACGACCCGACCAATCCCAAGGGAAAATCGAGTCTTTCCAGCGATGATGCTTGCCGGGTCTTGCCGTTCTTTTATGGCGGCAACGGGGCACCATCTCGCGGATCCATGTTATCCGATGAGATCGCACAATACTGTTGCCGTCACTCCACAGAATGCCCCTCGGCAACTTTGCGAACGAGTTGATTCCGAGCCGGCAACACAAAAAGCGCCCGGACGAAGCCGGGCGCAGACGCTCATTGATCGGTAGGTACGACGGTCAGAAGTTGAGCTTCAGCGAGGCATTTGCCGCATAGACCCAGTCGTCGCCGACCGTCGCATTGAAAAGCGCACCCCGACTGACGCTCTGGCTCCCGCCGGTCCAGTAGCCGACGAGACCACCGAAGCGGAGTTCCGCCCACTTGTTGTTCTTGAGCGAGACGCCGCCGGACAGCGTGTAGATATCCGTATAGGTCGTTTCGGACCCACGCGAGACGCCGCTGTCGTAGCCAATCGAAATGCTGCCCGAGACGTTCTCATTGAAGGCACGGCCGACGCCGAGGCTCACGGTGTAGCCATCATCCCAGTTGTAGGGGCTGATATTGGGAATGCCCGCTACCGTCGTCACAACGGCCTTGTTGGTGCTCCAGTCCGTCCAGCGGAATGAAGCGAGCAGAAGCGTGCCTTCTGCTATGCCGGTCTGGAAATTGACGTTCAGGCTTTGCGGGCTCGTGGCCGTGTTCTGATAGGCCGGAAGACCGCTCGCCAGAACCGTTCCCGTGGTCGGAAGAGCGGAGATCAGCGCCGACGGAACGGAAATACCGTTGCCGGCGAGGAAGGCCGCAGCGGTTGGGATCGAAAGGCGGCGACCATCCGCGAGTTGGACAAATGCGTCACCCGTCGCGGCTAGAGTGCCTGTGCCTGCGATGTCGTCATGCTTCACTTCGGAGCGGTAGAGCACCTGAGCGCGCAGAGCGATCTCCGGGATCTCGAAGGCCGCGCCGATGCGATAGCCAGGCTTGTTGCTCGCGTCGGTATCGGCCGTCAGTGCGACCGGAACCAGAAGGCTGGCCCCAAGACCGCCCAGCGTCCGGCTCAGGGAAGCCGGCAGGCTGGCCGAAATATTGCGGTTGGCGAGCGAAGTTCCGTTGAACTCGAAATCCTCGACGAACAAACCGCCGAGCAGGCTGAAGCGCATTCGATCCTGCGTATAGCTCACGCGGCAGGTCGCGCTCCATTCGTTGGATTTGAATTCCAGATCGCGCACGCGCGCCCCGCCGGGAAACTGCGCGGGCTGGGCGCCCCCGGGAAGCGATCGGTAATCGCCTTCCCCCGCAAAGGACTCCACGTAGTTGCCAGCGCAGGCGGCCGCCTCGCCGCCGAATTTGATGGCCGCGCTGGGGATCTGATAACTCCCGGTATAGGTCCCGTAGTCGCCGCGAACCCCGTTGATCGACTCGAAGCCGCGCTGGGGCGAAACATAGGTGAAGCTCAGTCGATTGGAGAACGTGCCCGGTTCGTAGAGAATGTCGGTATCGGCTGTTCCACGCTGGAAGCCGCCGGCCTGCGCCATTCCCATGGTCGACGCGAGCGCCGTCGAAGCGATGATCAGTTGACGCGCGAACTTCATGCAAATTTCCCCCAGACCGGTCTGCGCGCGAAGTCTAGACGCTTCGGCTTGCTGGGAGCCTGTCATAAGTGCCTTCTGGTTGAAACCTTACGATCTGGCCATCTCGCGAATTGTGGCAGTGCTGTGATCCCGTCTCAACACCTGAAGCGTGATGCGAAGCGCAAGCGCCAAGATCTTGTGATTCCAGTCTATTTAAAGAAAAGGCGGAGGACCTGCCTGCGCGATCCTTCCGCCTTCCAATCGATATGGAACTCTTCCCTTTACGGAAGAGTTCAAATTCGTTGCGCGTAAGTCACATAATGCGGTGCGCCAATTCTTTCGTCACTGCAGCATGTCCAGCGCCGCGCGAAGTTTGCGAGCCTCGCCCAAGAACGTTTCGCGCTTCTCACGCTCTTGCTCGACCAACTCTTCGGGCGCGTTCGCCACGAACTTCTCGTTCGATAGCTTCTTGTCGATTCGCTCCACTTCGCCCACGAGCTTGGCTTCGGCCTTCTGCAGGCGAGTCCGCTCGGCGGCAAAGTCGATCATTCCCGCCAGCGGCAGCGCGTAGGTGACGTTGCTCAGAACGAGCTGCGCGGATTGCGCCGGCGCGGTTGCAGCCACGGACACTTCCGAAAGCCTGGCCAGACGACGCAGCGCCGCATCATGCCGTGCCAGGCGCTCCCGCACGGCCTCGTCCGCTGCCACGGCGACCAGAGCCGCCTCCGCCGATGGCGGGACGTTCATCTCCGCTCGCACCGAGCGAATGGCGCCGACGAGATCGACCAGCCAATTCAGATCACTGGCGGCAGTCTCGTCGCGGAAGGACGTGCTGGGCCAAGGCGCGTGACACAGGAGCGTGTCACGCGCGCGCCCTTCCGGCGACGTCACGTCCCACAGCTCCTCTGTGAGGAAGGGCATGAAGGGGTGCAGAAGCGCGTAGAGCTGATCCAGCACGAAGCCGGTGACGACCCGCGTCTCGGCCTTCGCCTGTTCGTCGTCCGACAGGAAGATCGGCTTGGCGAGTTCGAGATACCAGTCGCACACGATGTTCCAGGCGAAGCGATAGAGCGTCGCAGCTGCATCGTTAAAGCGATGGGACGCCAGAGCCGTATCGACATCCGCAATCGCGCGGGACAATTCCGTCACGACCCAGCGGTTGACGGCAAGGGTCAGTTCCTCGCCGCGCACGCTCTGGCCATGAACAGCGCCGTTCATCTCCGCGAAGCGCGTGGCGTTCCAGATCTTGGTGCCGAAGTTGCGATACCCGGCGATGCGCTGTGGATCGAGCTTCACGTCCCGCCCCTGCGCAGCCATGATGGCCAGCGTGAAGCGCAGGGCGTCGGCGCCATACTCGTTCACGATGTCGAGCGGATCGATGACGTTGCCTTTCGACTTCGACATCTTCGCGCCGCTCTTGTCGCGGACCAGAGCGTGGACGTAGACGGTGTGAAACGGCTCCTGCTCCATGAAGTGAAGGCCCATCATCATCATCCGGGCGACCCAGAAGAAGATGATGTCGAAGCCGGTGACGAGCACGCTCGTCGGATAATAGGTCTTCAGCTCCGGCGTCTGGTCGGGCCAGCCCAGCGTGGAGAAGGGCCAGAGCGCCGAGGAGAACCAAGTGTCGAGCACGTCCTCGTCGCGCGTCAGGAACGCGTCGAGCCGCTCCTGATCGTCGGCGTAGGCGCGGGCTTCCGCATCCGTGATCGTGCCGTTGGTGACGTAATGGGCCAGAGCGGCCGCGATCGCCGCCTCCTCGTCCTCGTCGACGAAGATGGTGCCGTCCGGGCCATACCAGGCCGGAATGCGGTGTCCCCACCAAAGCTGGCGGGAAATGCACCAGGGCTGGATATTCTCCATCCACTCGAAATAGGTCTTTTCCCAGTTGCGCGGCACGAACTGGGTGCGTCCCTCGCGCACGCTGGCGATTGCGGGCTTGGCGAGCGTCGCGGCGTCGACATACCATTGGTCGGTAAGGTACGGCTCGATCGGCACGCCGCTGCGGTCGCCATGGGGGACCATATGCGTGTGGTCCTCGATCTTGGCGAGATAGCCTTCCGACTCCATCCATTCGACCAGCAGCTTGCGCGCGGCGAAGCGGTCGAGCCCCTCGAACAGCCCAATGGCGCGCTCGCCATCGGCGGGATAAAGCCCTTCGAGGAAATCGGCATTGTCGCGCAGCGCGATCGTGCCATCCACCGCCATGATGTTGATGCGGCGCAGATCGTTGCGCTTACCGACTTCGAAATCGTTGAAGTCATGGGCCGGCGTGATCTTGACGGCGCCGGACCCGGCTTCCGGATCGGCATAATCATCTGCGACAACGGGAATGAGACGGCCGATCAGGGGCAGGCGCACCATCTTTCCGACCAGCGCGGAATAGCGCTCGTCGCCCGGATTCACGGCCACGCCGGTATCGCCCAACATGGTTTCCGGCCGTGTGGTGGCGACCGTGACGAAGGTTTCCGGGTTCTCCGGGTCGTAATTGCGACCTTCCACCGGATAGCGGAAGTGCCAGAGCGAACCCTTCACCTCCTGCTGCTCGACTTCCAGATCGGAAATTGCCGTCAACAGTTTGGGGTCCCAGTTCACCAGGCGCTTGTCGCGATAGATCAGACCCTCGCGATAGAGTTGGACGAAGACCTTCCGCACGGCTTTCGACAGACCCTCGTCCATCGTGAAGCGCTCGCGCGACCAGTCGCAGGACGCGCCGAGACGACGGAGCTGGCCGAGGATCGTCCCGCCCGATTCGCCCTTCCATTTCCACACGCGCTCGATAAAGGCCTCGCGGCCCATGGTACGGCGCGAGGGCTCCTGCCGCTCGGCCAGTTGACGTTCGACCACCATCTGCGTGGCGATGCCGGCATGATCGAGACCCGGCTGCCACAAGACGTTCTTGCCGCGCATTCGCTCGGTTCGCACCAGAATGTCCTGAAGCGTGTTGTTGAGCGCGTGGCCGATATGGAGCGAGCCCGTGACGTTGGGCGGGGGAATCACGATCGAGAAGGGCTCGGCGTCGGGCTTGGCAGCCGCACCGGCGGCGAAGGCATCGGCGCTTTCCCAACGCTCCGCGATTCGGGGCTCGACGACGGCCGCGTCGTAGGTCTTCTCGATCATGATTGTCCAACCATTCCAAAGGAGGATTGTCGGTTACAGGCAGAGTTTTGCGGGTGTCAACGCGGCGGCAACGCCCAAGCGCGCGCCGCGCCCCCGAAAACAAAAAAGGAGCGGTCGGACCGCCCCTTTCGCAACCCGTCGGGGTTAGCGGCTCAGCGACGGCCGCCGCGCGACAGGCGCTCGATTTCTTCGCGCACCAGACGCTCCACCATGCGGGGCAAATTGTCGTCCAGCCATTCGGCCAGCATCGGCTTCAGCATGTCCTGCGCCATGGCTTCGAGCGATTTCAATTCGCCGTTGCGAATGGCCTGGGCCAATTCCTCGAAGGACGCCGCGACCATCTGCCCGGACGATCCCGACAGAAGCGGATCATGTCCTGCCGTGGAATAGGTCTGATAATCGGCATGGGATTCGAGATCGCGGCGATCGGTATTGGCGGGCTCGAAAGACGAACGGTCGGTGGAGGCCGGGTGGCGTGCGGTTTCGCTCATCTCTGTGTCTTCCCTGTTGGGGGCGGTCGGCATCGGGTCTGGCGTGACTTGCGAATGGGGCTGCGCTGGGATGGGCGCGACATGAGTTTGCGCCGCATAGGCTGTTGCCGGCTGAACGGCGGACAGCGACCCGCCATCCATGCGGTGATGTATCTCGAAATCGCCCCAGGAGGCGGCGAGTTCACTTTCCAGCTCAACCGTCAGATGATCGACATCCACACCATGCGAATGGATCGAGGCCTCCGGCGCCGTGTCGCGAAGCGGCGTAACAGACGCTGTCGCGCGGTCGTCCGCTCGAGGAACAGGGGCCTGCGAGAGAAATACTTCGTCGGTCGCTTCCGCATCCTCCGCCGCGCGGCGAATGGCGTCGAGAGCGACATCTCGAACCGGCGTCGGTCGCACGCCGGACGGCGACGTCCGATCCTCCCCTGTCTCGATAATCCGCCGAATGGACGCCAGAATTTCGTCCATGGACGGTTCTTGCGCGACGTTCGCCTTGCTCATGACTCCGCACCCGATCTCGACTCGCGGCCTGACGCGACCTCGATGAAACATAGGTAGAGACAAAGAAAGCGTCGTTGAAGCCTTTTCTGGGCCTTAACGACGCTTCGCAACGCTTTTTTAATAAATGGTTAGCGGCTTATTCTTAACGACCGTCCGGCGTGCGCAAACCGTACCACTTGTCCTTGACGGCCTGATAATGCTCTTCAGGCTCGTAAGCCGCGACGTTCAGGCTCAAGCGCTGGGGCGAAAGATGCCCAACGGAGGACACCAGCGTATAGGCCGCGACCACGGCGTCACGCTGCGCGCCGGCCAGAAGAATCTGCGCGGTGATGACATCGGACTGCGCGTTCAAGACGTCGAGCGTCGTCCGCTGTCCGACATTGCGCTCTTCGATGACGCCGTTCAAAGCCAGCTGCGCGGCCGAAACCTGCGCGCGGTAGCCGGTGACATTAGCCTCCGCCGCCTGCTTCTGGGCCCAGGCGGTTGCGACGGCCGAGCGCACCTGATCGCGCGTCGAATCGACTTCGATGCGGCGCTGACCCAGGACTTCCTTGGACTGACGAACGCGGGCCGAGACAATACCGCCCTGATAGATCGGGACGGTCAGACGTGCGCCGACCGTGGCAGACACCTGATTCTGCGTCACCACATCGACGCCCGGCAGGCTGGCGCTGTTGGGATCGGTGTCGTTCAGCGAGTAGGTGTTCTCGACCGAACCGGTAACGGCCAGATTGGGCAGGCGCTGGCCTTCGGTCGCCTTCACTTGGAACGACGCCGCATCCACGGCGAATTGCGTCGCCTGAATGGCGGGGTGCTCGTTCTGCGAGATCGTCAAAGCCTGAGACACGCTCGGGGGCAAGGTCGCGCGTGGCGGCAGGCTGCCATTGTCGAGCTCGCCCGGCGGATCGCCGACAATATCGAGATACTGCGCTTCGCTGCTGGCGACCTGAGCCAATGCGCTATTCAAAAGCGCCGTCGCCAACGCCTGTTGCGACTGGGCCTGCGCCACGTCGGTACGGGTGCCCTCACCCACGTCGAAACGTGCCCGCGCAGCCCGGACCTGTTCGTTCAGGAAGGCGAGGCTCTGGCGCCGGAACGCGGCGATCTCGCGGTCACGACGAACGTTCATATAGGCGGTCACCGTGTTCAGAAGCGTGTTCTGAACGGTGTTTTCCAAATTCTTCTGGGACGCGCGGACCTGAGCCTCGGCAGCGTTCACATTGTTCGGCGTCTGAAAACCGTCGAAGATCGTTTGGTTGATCTCGATACCGCCGACGAGCGCGCCCGTGCGGGAGCGGGTCGAGCGGATATTGTCGCCGAAGGTCGTGCTGGACCGCGACGCCTGCGTCTGACCAACAGCCGAAACGGTCGGGCGAAGTCCGCCCTTGGCGATCGGCACGTTTTCGTCCGTCGCGCGAAGCTGAGCGCGCGCGACATTCAAATCATGATTGTTGGCGTAGGCTTTGGCCAGCGCACCGCGAAGCGTCTCGGCACCGGCAAAGCTACCGCTTCCCAGCAGAAGCGCCGCCGATAGGGACAGCAGAACCCAGGACTTCTTCCGCAATGGCTCACTCCGAATATCGGGCGTCGAACCTGATGGCATCAGGATATCTTCAACATCAGACAAGCCTAGCCCGAACCTTGGCTTCCCTTACCTACTCGAATGAACCTTCGAACCCGTGAACACCAGATCACCCGTGCCGAAAGTCGCCATTTTGCTCAAGAGTGTGGCCGGGCTAAAACACTTACAGCACGTAAACACCCGACCCCTTCGCCGAGATTCAGGCAAGCTCCGTACTGACCAGTCTGGTTCCTGCCCGACGCTTCAAGCACTTAAGAAAAAGGGCGCGCCGCAACGCGACGCGCCTCTGATGATTTTCGGATTCGATTCCAATTGTCCACAGGGCCGAGGCACACAACGTCCTCGGCCAGCATCAAGGATAGTTAGAAAACGAATGTCTTCTCACGCTCGAAGCCGGGGAGCGGTTTCACGCCGCAATTGAAGGCGAACCGGCCCGAAACGACTCCATCTTCCTTGACGTAAAGCTTGGCATCGGCCGACAGACCCTTGCCTTCCACGACCACGAGACGACCGCGATCACGCAGTTGTTCGAAAAACGCCGAAGGGATTTCTTCGACCGAACCCTGGAAGATGATCACGTCATAGGGCGCATCGGCAGCATAGCCGGCCTTGAGGGGGCCTTTGGCAACGGCGCAGGACAGGCCACCGATCCGCGCCAGAATGTCGCTTGCCTGATCGGCCAAGGCTTCGTTCTCTTCGAGCGCGACAACCGAGCCCGCCAGATGAGCCAGAATCGCCGACGAGTAACCGGTGGCGCACCCGACATCCAGAACCACGTCCTGCGGACCGATCTGCGCCAGCTGGATGAGCTTGGCGATAGGCGACGGCTCCATCAGATAGCGCCCGCCACCCAGCGGAATATCCTCGTCGATATAGGCTAGCGCCTGCCGCTCTGCGGGCACGAACATTTCGCGCGGCACGGTCAAGAACGCGCGAAGAATCTCGTGCGAGGTGACGTCCGTCGTTCGAATCTGGTTGTCGACCATTTTGGTGCGAGCAGCCGCGAAATCCATGGCAGTTCCCGGATTGGAGGTTTCGCGCCACCCATAGGCGTCTGCCGAAACACTGGCAAGAGAAACCGGTCCTGCGCGAATGGGCAGCACGGTTTCGATCAAGCTCACGGTGTTTTGGAATTGGAGGCCTCGGCCGGGATGGCGCTATCTAACAGCGTCAATTCGTTAGGGCAATCGGCCGCCACACGTCCGGTCACAGAAAATCATAGGCTTGCGAGACGGTGCGCCACACTCTGGAGGCCCCTCGCCGCCCGCCTAATCCTCCCGCCAGACTGGCCGCCGAATGATCTTGATCGCGGTGAGAGTTCGCACTCTGAGGCTCTGCCGTTCAGAAGCTGGAAGATCAACGGCGTAGACCTCTGTCGCATCCTTGAGCCCGCAGCCCTCGCACTTGAGGCGGCCCATCATGCTATCGACTTCGATATTGCCAAGGAGCATCAGCATGTCCGCCGAATGGTAGTGACGTGTCCGCCGGCACATGTTGCAGCGAACACGGATCAGCATTCCCAGATCGTGGGTCTGCTTGAGGGTCAGTCCGATGTTGTCCCGGCGCGGCATAAGAACGGATAGAGAACGCGACGGATGATTCGGCAAGTGCGACCGTCAGTCGGCTTCCAAGGATTTGCGCACGGCCGAGGCGATTTCGTCGGGCGACTGCCCCTTGGACGCGGCCACCCAAGCCGCATGAGCGGCGCGATCCGCAAGCGGGCGACGCGCCGAGCGAAGCGCCACCACCCTCGCTTCCAGTCGCTCGACATGCTCGCGAGCCGCGTCCAGCTCGTTACGCCGATCCGTGCGCCCGATCGCGCGTATCCAGTCCGCATAGCGCCGAAGAATGGTGATGGTGCGTTCCATCCCGGCAATATGATCGCCAAGCCTTAAACCCGCCTGATGATCAGACCCCCGAAACGCAAAAAGCCCCGCTCCCGGCTGGCTGGCCGAGAGCGGGGCTTTGCTATGGGCGGCGATCGAGCAGCGCCAGCCGTTCCAAAATGTGTTCGAGCGTTCGTGCGGTCCCTTGCTCTTCGCTTTTCGCGAGCGACTTCGCAGCTTCCGCGATCGTCTCGGCCGCGTCCGCGATCCGCTCCAGCTCAGATGCAATTTTGGTTGCATCCAGTCCGCCGCTGACGGCCGCGCCAATCGCGCGCAGAGCCGGGTCGGGAGGCGCGGCCGACAACCGGCTCATCATCGCGCGAAGCTTGGGCGTCAGAGCGCCGAACAGACCGGCGAACCCGGCGAAGGCGATCCAGAAGACGATAGGCACCCAGGATGGAGCGTCAGCGGGTATCGTGGGCATGTTGGCGGGCCACCCTGCGGTCATGAGCATCAAGAAAGGCAGTCCACACGTTCGAAAGCTCGAACAGAGCCATGAGCGTCACGAGGTAGGCGAGCATCGACCCTTCGACCGGCGCGGAATGAAAGCCGATCGCCATCATCATGGCGATCGAGAAGGACCAGACCCCAAGAGCGGCCCTGATCTCGGCACAGCGCCGGAGCACGACGCCGTTGATGACCAGGACGACGATGCGCAGGAGCCCCGTACCCATCAGGAGATACGCCCAAGTCTCTTCGCTCGCCCATCGGGCCATGATGTCATAGGAGGGCGAACGGGCGAACGTGTCGGCGGGCTGGTAGAGCGCCCATCCGATCCAGAGCAAGGCGCAGGCCATGAACCATTCGAAGCGCCTGACGCTGAAATGGCGCACGAGCTGGACGACGATCACCATGGCGAGCGCCCCTCTATGGTCGCGACGGCACCCGCCAAAGCGCCATGCCGAGCCGAGCACTCCCCGAGCGACTGACGATCCTGCCCCCACAGCCTGACCGCCTCCGGCATCGTCAGGTCACGCGCCGGCACATCAGCGAGGGCGCGGCACGGCAGCGTCAGGCTGACCGGAATGTGAGGGAGCAACGGCGCGGCCGGTGCGGTTGAGCTGGTCCGACACGCGGCCAGGGATAAGGACGCGGCAAGAAGCGCCGCCAGTCGCAGGAGGATCATCGGGCTTCTCACTGAGGGCTTGTTCGAGTTTGGCGAGCTGCGCCGATTGCTCGGCCGTGCGTCGTGTGTAGTCGGCCGTGATCGCGTCGATCTCGGCTTGCTTGGCTTGCCGATCGGCGAGGGCCTTCGCCTCTGCCTGCCGGCGCTTCGCGTCCTGCGCCAAGCGCTCTTCGTTCTGCGCCGCCAACTGCGCAGCCGGCACTGTGAAGATGTCGGCGTAAAGGGTGCCACCCACCCATCCGATCGCCGCGCCGGCCACCAGCAGGATGACAGCGGCCACCAGCTTGAGCCCGTCCATCATTTGAGCCCCCGGAGACAAAGGGCGCGCTCGCTGATCAGGCCGGGCAGCCCGTTGACGCGGCGGTTGGCGAGCCCCTTGATCACCTTCCCGCCGGCAAACACCCAGCGGCTCAGCTCTTCGCAGGCCCCGCGCACGTCGCCCGCCTTGATCTTGCGGATCAGGCCGGACTTGCAGGCCGCGCCCGTGCCGATGTTGTAGCCCCAATCGTTGATCGCGATGTAGCTTTCCGCCGGCACATGCCACAGCTCGGGAGCGCACTGGAGCATTCGCGCTTCGTGCTCCAGGATTTGCCGGCGCAGGCGCGCCTCGCACCCTGCCGGCGTCTCCCGCATTCCGCGCGTGACGCCGTAGGTGTCGCCGTTGCAGATGGTCCAGACCGGCGGGCTGGCGATCGTGTCGAGATAGGCGTCATAGCGCGTCCCCTCCCAAGACGCCGTGTAACCTGCCGCCGTCGCCAGCATGGCCGCTCCAGCCGCGCCCCCGGCGAGGTAGCGGCTCTTCGCCCCGGCAGGACGCGGGCTCTTGCCCGGCCCGCTCATTCGCCATCCCCCGACACATCTCGCTGCGCGACGATGCGAGCGATGAAGGTCGCGCCGATCGTTAGCCCGGTCACGAGCGAATAGATGCGGGGCGAAAGGAATGACTCGCCCATTGACTGAAGGATGAATTCCAGCGCCGACAGACCGCCGGCAAGGGCGAGGAACCGGACGGACCAGGCGCGTCGGATCACTCGCCCCACATTGGGAACGAATTTCATGTCAGGGATCTCCGAAAACAAAAACGCCCGGCGCTAAGGCCGGGCGAGGTCAGAAGGAATTGACGGGCAGATCAGGCCGCGAAGCCGAGAAGCGCCGGCAGTCGGGGCGCGAGATCGTTGGCCGCCGCTACGATGTTGGCGACGAACTGGTGAGTGCCGTCGTTCGTGCTGAGGGGAGCAAACTTGCCATCGGCCGTATGACCCGAGGCGGCATACATATCCCAGCCCGCATCGCACTCGCCGGCCCCACCATAAGGCAACGTGGCATAGGCCCCGCGCCGCATGTTGAGATCGGCCAGCTTGAACTGATCGCCGTTGGCGCTGGTGGCGTAGTCGGACACCCACACCGCATCGTCGTTCTTGCCGGTTTGGTTGGCCGTGGTGGCGTAACCATCGGTCGAGGTCGTCGCCGGCAGGAGCGTGGTGCGAACGATCCGCTTCGGGCCACGCAGGGTCGCCCGCAGATCGCTGTTGTGCCACGACGTGAGGACACGCAGGCCGTTGCCGCTTGCGTCGTTCAAGGAGCCCGGCGCGGCACCGACATTTTCAAACGTGATGCCCGAGCGCCGATCGTTGCCGGCATGGTTGGTGATCACGCCATCGCAATACTGACGGAAGACCCGACGCAAGGCGCTCGGCCCCGCGTCATAGCCCGCGAACTGATTGCCGATGTTGCTCCCCGAAAGCGACACGTCGATGAAGGAATAGCCCTTCATGTTGAGCGCCCGCTTGACCGGCCCGAGGCAGTCGTCATCATCGCCCGTATCGACACCGTTGGTCCGCGAGCTGAGAGCCGCTTCGCAGATATTGCTGTCGCCATCCACCAGGACGCATTTGACACCCTCCGGCCCGGTCCCGAGCACGGCGCACGGACCCGAGGCCGCAGCGGTGAGAGCCGCCGTCCCCGCGCCCGACCAGTTCTTCGCGAACACCAGATCGTTCGCGGTGTCCGTCGGGAGGCCCAGGCCGTATTCGCCGAAGTCCGTCCCGCGCCCGTAAAGCCCCGTAGGACGGATGATGTCCCCGGTCCCGAAGGCGCGATATTCCTCCTGTATGTAATAGCGCCCGGCCGCGAGGCGGAAGCTCGCAACGCGATCGGTGCGATAGGCGAAACCGTTCGGAACGGTAAGCGTGAAGCCGTCCGCAGAGACCGCGCCACCCGCCCGCATGAACGGATAGTCCATCACCATTCCGAACCAGGTCATCTTGGTCAGGACCGCCGCCGACTGATCTTGCGCCACGCCGGCAATGCCCGTGACCAACGCCGCGCGCCGTTCGATACGATAGAACGGATTGCGGCAGACCACCGTCCCGCCCGGCGCAGCGGTGCCATTGGCAACCGTCAGCGTGGCCGTCGTGTCGCTCGCAATGGTGATCGCACCGCTCGCATAGTCCGCGCCATTGTTGCGCACCGTGACGACATCGCCCGTCCGATAGCCGCGCGTCGTCTCCATGGTCAGCGTCATCGTGGTGCCCGAGACAGCAACCGAATTCACAACGCGATCCGAGTTCAGGAAACCGCGCTGGAGATTGAAGCCGACGCCACCCGAGCTGATCATCTGGCCGTGGAAATACTCGAAGAACGGTTCGTCCACATAGCTGTTGGCCTTGTGCCGGACGCGAGCGACATACTTCTGCGCAGACGCGATCGCTGCCCCTTGGCTGATAGGAAGCTTGGTCCGCACCGATCCCGAGATGATGTTGCGTTGCGCCGAGGCATCGCCCGCCAGCTTTTGGTAGATGGTCCGCAATGGGACAGCCGCGCCCATATGCGCGGACATCGCCGCGTGCGTCCCGTCCGTGCCGATCGTCGCTTTGACGGCCGAGCCAGTGACGTGAGCCTTGCCCGGCGTCCCCAGCGCACCATCCGCCGCACCGTTCCATGGGTTCGTAGTGGTCGGCACGAACGACACCGTATAGGGCGCAGCCGATCCAGAGACGGACGCCACGCGCGGGCCGCCCTGCCCGCCGATGTCCACATTGCTCGAATTGCCCGGCTCGAACACGAGGTTGTCGCCGTAGACAGGCGGCGCACTGGTCTGGATGCTGGTCGCACCGCTCGCCACGTCGGCCGTCAACGTCCCCGAGAAAGCGAGAACCCGCCACAGGCTCGGATTGGACGCGTCGGCACAGAAGCTCGCGAAATCGAAGATGATGTCAGGACCGCCATTGACGCCGCGCTCGGCCGCCAAGGCCGCATTGAATTGATCGCGACGGCCACCCGCCTCGAACCCGGCGACGGGAACCTGATTGGCGAGATCGGTGCATTTATAGGCATTGTCCGCCACGCGCGGTTGGATATTGCTCTGGATAATCGTCCGCACCCCGCCCTTGCGCGCCGAAGCCCAGATCGCCCGGTTGTCCGCCATGATGAGCGAGAGATCGCGAGAGCCGATCAGCTCGTTGGTCCCCAGACCGATATGCACGTCCGTGAAGCGGCCCGCCTCCAGAAGCGACATGAACTTGGGTGAGTTGGCGGTCTGTTCGGCCGTCCTGCCGCCCACCGCCATCGCGACAAAGGGGACGCCCTCGGCATAGGCGGCGCGCTTGAAATACGAACCGCCGGCACGGCCAAGGCCACCCGTATCGTTTTGCTGCCGCAGGAGGCTGTCGCCGATGAGCCCGAGCGAGGCAAAGACACCGGAGACCGGCCCGAGCATCATCGATGGAAAGAAGATGTGGAGCGCGTCCGGCGTGTTGGTCACTGTCATCGAGCCGGTCGCGTCAACGTCATCGCCCAAGTCACTCGGCACGCCGCGCCAGGACTGGTTGAAATCCGTCGAATAATCGCAATAGGGCGCGCTCTGACCCGAGACCAAATCGAACAGGTGGCGATATTCAACGAAGCTGCGCGGCGCGAACCACGACACGCCAAAGGCGGTCGGCAGGATCGGGTCGCACATGAACTCGGCCACCCCGGCCGGGATCACGAAGGTGCGCGATCCATTGTAGGTCACGGGCACCGACACGCCGTTATAGACCACCGCCGCCTTGCTAATCGTGATGTCCTGCGCGGCGGCCACCTCGCGCTGCGCAAAGGTGCCGTTGGTCCACCATGGGCAAAAGGTCGGCTGGATCGACGGGGGAGCCATCAGGCCGAACTGATAGGCGCGCCGCCCCTTGAAGCGTGTCTTGCTGCCGGCAGTCGGCAGCACATTGTTGCAGATGAGGCCGCCCATGACGGTGTTGACCAGACGCGGCTTGCCACCGCCGGGCAAGAGGACGCCGGAACCGATCGCGCCGGCCAGAGAGCGTTTCGCGGCGTTGATGCGCGCAGGTGTACGGGCCATGACGGGCCTCCTAAGACAGGACACGAAAAAGGCCGCACGGGGCGGCCTTGAGTGAAGTCAGGTTCAGGCAAGGATAGGGAACTGAAATGCGCTCACGGCTGTTTGCAGCCACGAGACGCGCCGTTCCCCCGGCGATGTACCGACCGCGCCACCCGGCTCATGTGTCAGGGTGGCGCGGTCTCTTTGTTTTCAGATGGTCGCAGCCTCGCGGAAGAGATCATCGATCGCCTCGGCCGAGAGCCCGAGGGCCTGCCCCAGCGCGGCGATCAGGGGATGATCGCGCTTCAGCTCGGCCGCATATTCCCATTCGATCCTGGCCTCTTCACCCGCCTGCCCCGCCATCTGCGCGATGGCGGCTTCGGCTTTCGACAGGAGCCAGGCGCGCGAGAGCGCAATCCGAGCTTGCCGCATCGTGACAGCAGCGGGGACCAGCACGAGAGGTTCGAGCGGCTTCGGCATGTCGCCGATCGGCTGGACCAACCAATCTTCACCCGACCACGCAGCGAAATGCGTTGCGTGATCGAACGCGGGCGGCTGGACAGGGATGGCGTTCGGTGGCCTCCCCTGATCCAGATCAATGTCAGCGATTTCACCGCGCCAGATCGCCAGTTCGTCCAGAATGAAGACGTTCGTCATTCGCGCCCCCTGACGTAAGTCCGCGCGCCACCAAGCGTTTGGGGCAACTTCGGTAGCTGAAACTCGGCTGATTTGTTGGCGGCGAATTTGCCCCGTACGGCGCGGGTCGTGCCCGGCGGCCGAAAGACATAGAGCCCATCCGAAGCGCGAAAGGGCGTTTTGAAATTGCCGAAGTTGTCGAAGCTCTCGTAGTTCAGGATCAACCGATACAGATCACCATTGGGAAGCAGCGCGAAGAGCCTGCCGCTTTCGCTGTTGAACTGCCCGCCGAACAGGACGCGGCTCCCGTCCGTCGTGATGAAAGAGATGTTATTGATGTCGGAACGAGCGCCGATGTTATCGAGCAGGATCGTCCAGTTGATCGCGTCCGTAGAGACGAGGACAAGCTGTCGGCTGTTGTTGTTGGCCGCTCTGCAAACGATATAGAACTTCCCCAGGATGAAACTGATCATTGCTCCATCCGCCATCGCGTTTGGCAAAGGAATGCCAGAAACCACGTTCCAACTGCCCCCCTTGTTGGTCGATCGATAGGTCTGGCCGTTGGATGAGACGAGGACGAAGTTTCCGTTCCCGTAGGCTAGGCTCCGCTGCGACGTTGACGGATTGCCCGGCAGCGCCGCCGCCGAGTTGGACAAAGGCGCGGTCGGGTCCGACTTCGAAAAAAGGCTGTTCGAATAGGTGATCACGCCCAAAATGACATCATCGTCCGTGGCGTAGCACATGACGCCATTCTGGTTGCCGTGGTTTGGTTCGGCCAGGAACGTCCAAGATGTGCCGTTCTGCGAGTAAGCTCCACCGTAGGTCTGGTTGGCCCATAGCTGGACAGGAAGGTGAACGTAGTAGCCCTTGAACTTCAAGATGTCCCGGCCACCGACCAACTGATCGCTTTGCGTTCCGGCAAGGGTGGAGAACGACAAACCATCGTCAGTGGACGCGAGGATTTTCGCGCCGCCGGAAACGTATTGGTACAGGAACACGAAGCCGTCGAGATACGCTACGGTGGACACCTGCGAGGTGGTGAGCGTCACGTTCGAATTGGCGATCGGCGTGAAGTCGAGATAATTATGCCCGAGCACCGCGAAGAGTTCAGGGTATGTCGCCTGAGATACCACCGCCCCGCTGCATTCGAGCCATTTGGCCGAGCCCGTCCCCGCGACCTTGAACGAATCCAACAGGTCGCCAACGCGCGGCCGAATGTCGTTGATGATGGGTCCAATCGTTTGGGCGTCGGCAAAACCCTCACCCTGCGCTCTATTAATGTCGTCCGCGGTTGCGACAGTGACGCGACCCAGCACATAGGCCGTGCCGTCGCTGTTGACCTTGACGAAGTAGCCCGCCTCGGACGCCGAGATGCCCGGCATTTTCAGCCCAGCGGCAAAACCCCTCGCCCGCTCGGCCTGCGCGAAAGCCTTTCGGGACCAGTGATAGGCCGAGAACTTGCCAGACGCGACTTCCGTATCTTCCGCCTCATTCGACCAGCGCGAGGCGAGCACGGCCGAAGCCGCCGCTTTCAGCGCCGAATGAAGCGCCGAGAAAAGTCCCGGCTCGACTTCCACACCCTCGCCCGCGCTCGCCCAGGACTTCGCCTTATCCCGCGCGGTTCCCGCCGAGGCGACATCCTTGCCCGTCTGCGTCTTGTCGAGCGTCACCTGTTCGGCGAGGCTCTTGACGAACAGAGCCATGCGGCGAACCGCGCGCGCGATGATCCCGCCATCGTTCGCTTGTCTCATCTGATTGACGAGATAGCCGCCCTCACCGAACCCATATTGATCCAGCGCATCGTTGGCGTTGTAGTCGCGGACGCTGTATTTCGGGATGCGATCGAGCGAGGCCGTCTCTTCTGTCGTCCAATCCGTGTCGGCCATCAAATGTCCTCTTCCGCCACAAAGTTTGCGTTGAGCCGCGCATAGACGGCCTGTTCGAGCTGCGTCGGCTCGCGAAGAACCCCGCAGAAGCTGCGGCGCTGGAGATTGAGTTTGTCGGACGGGTCGGGGATCACGATCATCTCGCGCGTGATCCCGGCATCGGCGATCAGGTCGAAGAAGCGCGAGAACTCCCGCCCTTCGTCCATGTCCTGAAACCCGAAGGCGAAGACGCGGCGCTTCGCCCGCTCGTCATAGAACCGTGTCCCGCCGATCGACTGTGACACTCGGCTTTCGTCGCGCACCGAGAGCGATGCGCCATAGGCATAGTTGCTCGACGGCAGAAAGCTCGGCCCAAGGAACACCTTGCCCAAGTCGAGATGCTTGGCCGGATTGTTCGGATCGATGCACTGGACCCGCCAGAACAGCCCGATCTTGGGTTTCGGCAGGAGCACCAGGGCGAGCGTCGTCACGCGCCCGATGTCCTCGGCCAGCGGCTTGCGCGTCCACCAGTTCGGCTCCCCGAAATCCACGTCACCCCATCGATACTGGACGGGATAGACTTCCTCCGGCGCGCCGTTGCCGTTGAACACTGGGTCCGTCATTGCCCTGTCGCGGTAGCCCTGAAGGATGATGGTCGCGGCCGGGGACATATTGTGGTTGAGGATCGCCAGCCCGCCGACGCGGCGCGCCCGGTCCAGCTCGACCACGAGCTGCGTGTCCTCCGGCGCGGCCGATGCGGTGCGCGCCACATGCCCGAGCACCCTGTCATAGAGCGCGTCGCGCGACAGGTCTCCCGCCTTCCAGCGCCCGCCCGCCAGCGTCGAAGTGTAGACGAGGTTGGGGAACAGAAGCTTGAGGCGCCAGTCTTCATCCATCTGCGCTTATCCCCAAAGGTTGTATGTCGTGGTGCCGGCGCTGTAGTCCTCATAGGCACCCGTCACCGCGAAGCTCTTGCCCGCCGCCAGCCCGAAGCGCTTGAGCATCAGCCCCGCTTCCTCCGACAGCTCAACGTCCGCGAACTGAGACCGGACCATGCCGGCATAGTGCCGGCGTGAGACGCCGTAGAGCGCCAGGCGCTCGGCAGCCTCGGCCTGCGCCGCCGCTGCGCTGACGAGGCATGTCGTGAAGGTCATGGGCTTGGCGAGCTGATGGAGATCTAGGGTCGCGGGGTTTTCCGCTTCCGCCTGCCGGTATTCTTGCTTGGCGAAGGCCACGAAGTCGGGATCGTTGACGATCGCGTCCCCAGCCAGCGCGTCTTCCGTCACAACAGCATGGTTGCGCGTGTGCTGGAGGATCACCTTGTTCGTTGGGACGCCGTTGTTTTCGTCGCCCGTCGCCAAGAGTTGCAGGCCGACGCCACCGTCTTCCACCAGTTCGATCGGCCCGAAGGTACGCTTCGGATTGCCGATCGGCGCGCGGAACTGACCGATCCGAAAGACGCCCTGACGATCGGGCGAAATCCATCCGCGCACGCTGTCTAGGATGGTCGAGACGACGGTCAGCGTGTTGACCGGCGTCGTCCCCGGCCAGTAGCCGACCTCATAGGGCGCAAGCGCGTCGAGGGCCGCGATGTCCGAGCCCAGGAAGTCGCGCCCTTCCACGAGCCCCGCCTGTTCGATCAGGATGCGCCGGACCACCTGCCCCGCCGTGCGAAGCGCCGCCGTCGCGCCTTCCACAGCATCGACCGTCACCTGACCTTGCAGCACCGTGCCGCTCCCGAACCGGATCAGGCCGAGCGCCAGACAGGTGGCATATCGCCCGCCCTGGATATTGGCGGCCATAAGGCTGGCGAGATCGGGGAAGTCTTGGCCCGTGGGATTGATGATGACGCCCTTGTCGCGGACGCGGATCACGGCCGACAGCCGATGGCCGACACCGAAGACGAGCTTCCAGCGGTTAAGCAGGAGCGCCGGCACGTTGCGCGGCGCACCGTAGAGCAGGAGGCGCGGGACGCCCTTCAGCTCCAGCGTTCCTTCGGCATTGGTCTTCGAGCCATCCACCGTCGTCCCGTCATAGGTCAGCGGCTGGATCGGCACGTCCAGATGGGCGAGGCGCGAGCGCAGGCGCAGGCTGATCCCGTCCCAGGACACTTCGATCTGTTCGACGGTGGCCGTCGTCTGGACCGCCTTGGACGCATAGGGCTTGGCGCGGGTGGCGATCGACCAGAGCGTGAGCGGGTAGCCGTCGAAGGCATAATCCACCATTTCGTCCAGCCCACCGTCCGTATTGTCGAGGCCGAGCGATCCGCGATCGACCTCGGCCACGCCATTGGTCCGGTTCCGGCCGAACAAGGTGCGGCGGTAGGAGCCCACCTCATCCACCTTGAGCCGGGGCTGATAGTGGACATCGGCCGGGTCATCCCCGGAGGCGGTGTTGAAGCCTCCGGGGAAGTCGGTGAAGCGAAAGACGCGCAGGGCCTTCGTGACGCGGTGGCGTCCCGTCAGGTCGAGCAGAAACGGCATGGAGTCTCCTATGCCGCTTGCAGGGCGGCTTTCACCTGTTGCAGGACACGCTTGCTTTCCGAGAGAATGCCTTGCGTCTCCTGACCCGATCCGGCGATCGCCGCCGTGATCCGGTCGCCCAGCTCGGCGAGATCGCCCCGCAACTCGCTCAGATCGATCTCGCTCGCCCCGCCCGTAGGCGAGGCCTCCATTGCGAAGGTGCCGGCGTTCATAGCCTCAAGCTGAGGCCGCCAACGCGCGGTCGCCTCGGCATGGGCGACGAACTCCTGACCATGAACGACGCCCGCCTCTGCGAGACGGGAGCCCCAGCCCGTGAAGCCGCCATTGGCATAGCCGACGCGGGTGCCATGGCCGACTTCGTACTGGCCGTAGATGCTCCAATGCGCCCGGATCGCGTCGTCCACCGATCCCGTCGTCACCCCGAACGTGTTTCCGGCCGCGATGGCCTTGGCAACGTCGGGATTGCTGGCGAGATAGGCGAGCGAGCGATCCGATACCGGGTTCGCGCCGCCGGTGCTGCCGGTGACGGTTCCCCCGTTTTGGCGCAGGTTCGCCATGGCGACGGCCATTTCCGCGAGCGCCGTCTGAAGGCTTTTGATGCCCTCATTCGTCCCGAGGATCGCGTCATACTGCGCCCGCGCAACCGCCAACTGCGCCTCTTGCGTGGCGATCTGTCGGTTGAGCGTGGCGAGCTGGCTTTCGGCCGCCGAGAGCTGCGAGCGCGCCGAGCCCTCGGAGCGCGCCATGATGCGTTGGACCTCTTCGAACCCCTCATTGTAGCGTTCGTTCGAGGCGTAGAAGCTCTTCAGTTCCGTCAGATAAGTCTGACCGGCTCCGGTGAGCTTCGATCGCGCATCTTCGTCCGTTTCGGCGCGGGCGGCGAGATCGAGGAATTGCTTGCGCGCTTCCTCCAACCGCTTGTCCGGTGCCAGCGTGGACAGGTTGTCGTCCAGAAGCAGGGACTTGCGGAAATCGGCCACCTGATCGGCAAAGTCCCGCAGGCGGTCGATCGTGTTTTTCAGCTCGCTCGCCTGATCACGATAGGCCATCAGGCGATCGTTCATCTGATCGGTTTCGGCCTGATAGGCGCGGTCCAGAGCGTTCCGCGCCGTATCGTACGCCGTCTGCGCCTTGTCCTTCGCGGACTCGGCCGCTGTGGCAAACGCCGTCACCACCCCGGAGAGCTGCGGAAACAGCCGGATCAGCTCTTCGAAGCCGTCACCCGCCAGTTCCGCCCCGTCCACGATCGCTTGCGCCTGTTTCTTGAACAGGGTCGGCAGGAGCGAGGTATCAGCCCCGAGCCTGCCGGCATCGGCCGCCATCTGGTCCGTCGCCTTCAAGAGGTCGCGTACCTTGGCGAGGTAATCCCGTCCGCTCAGACTTTCGACCTGATCGGACAAGCTCTGTTCGAACTGCGCCCGCCGCTTCTGGATCGCCGCGTTGAGATCGTCACCGACCGCCCGCGCCGCATCCTCGCTCGACATGCCGAGCTTTACCAGCTCGCCCCGGAGCGTCGTCGCAGCCCCTTGCAGGGACTGGAGATCGCTCTGGACGCCCGTCAGCTCTTCCGTGCCCCGAAGCGCCGCGCGGAGCTGCGCGATGCCTGCGGCCTGCGCCCGTGCCACTTCCGGCGCGGTCTCGCCGAAGGCCACCTTCGTGTCATCCACGAAAGTCAGGACGGCTTGCGATGCCTGACGGATCGCATCCCGCGCTTTGACCCAAGGCCCTTCCAGACCCTGCCCCGACAGGAGGTTGCTTTCCGTCGAAGCGAATGAGTCCCGAAAGCCCTGCCGAGCCCGATCCTGCGCCGTGAACATGGCCGTGCCGACCCGCACGAAGCTTTCCGAGGAATTGTTCGTCCCTCGCTTCCAGGCCGCCCCGCCCAGCTCGCGGAACTTGTTGAACTCGGCAATCTGCGCATCGAACGTATCGCGCAAGCCCGTGGTTGGCAGAGTGTCCAAGGACTTCTGCCACGCCTGATATTGACTCTGCGCCTCGGCCCAGGCTTGCGCCTTTTGCTGGTGCTCCTGTTCCCGTTGTTTGCGCTTGCCGAGAACGCCGCCGAGAAGCCCCAGAGCCGCGCCAGCAACGGCTCCGATCGGCCCGGCCACTCCAAGCGCCGAAGCCGCCTGGAAGCCGCCCAGCGCGCCGGAAACGCCGCCCATGAGCGGATCAGCACCCTGATAGCCGGACGAGAAGATACCGAGCCCCGCGCCGAGCCCGCCCATGAGCTGTTGCCCGCGCGTGATCCCGACATGGTTCACGGTCTGGCCTTGGGCGTTCTGGTAGAGGAAACCCGGTGCCCGCTGTTCGGTCGCCTGTTGGATACCGCGCAACGTCCCCTTTTCGATCGACCGTTGAACCTCGGCCGAGTTGACGGACGAGGACACCAGACCGCCTTGCGATTGCGTTCCGGTGCCGGTGCGATAGCCGACCACTTCGCGCGTCGAGTAGGTCGAGACCTTGGCGGAATTGCTTTGATTGCCGCCGAAAATCTGGACCGTCCCGTCGCCGAACCCGGCCACGAAACCGACATGCCCGGTCGCGCCGCGAGACTGCGGACGCAACACAACGATGTCGCCGACCTTGGGCTGCGTGGTCGCCGTGCCCCAGCCCATGAAGGACGACGCAGCGTTGGAGCCCGTACCCTTGCCGCCCGCCTGGACGATCGCGGCATTGGCAAACGCGGCGCACCACGCGGTGTCCTTAGCCGACAAGCCCCGCCAGTTGCCCGACGCTTGCATGAAGCCGTCCAGCACCTTGCTATCGGCGCGCTCGTTGAGCCCCTGGAACTGACGAGCGACATCGAGCGCCGATCGCGAGGTCTTGGCGAGGTTGTCGTTCAAGGCCGCAAGCGGGGCCGACGTGACAGCACCGACGCGAACCCCGCCCCCGGAGACGATCGGCGAGGTGCCGATAGACCCGACCCCGGCAGCGGCCTTGTCTTGCGGCAGACCGAACAGCGAGCCGAACAGGTGCTTGGCCCCCGCAGCGGAGAGCTGCGAGCCGATCCCGGCCGCACCCCGCATGAGCGAGGAAAAGAAGCTTTCCCCGTCTCGCGTAGCCGAAGAGAAGATGTCGGCGAACACGTCACCGACATTTTCGATGAAGGCTTTTCCGATCTCTTCGGCGGCCGAGACCCCGCCCGTGCGCAGCCGCTCGGCGGCCTCCTGCGCATCCACGAAGCCCTGATCGATCCGAAGCTGCAAGGCCCGGCGCTGGAGATCGCTCAAGCCGTTGGCCGTGTCCGACACCATGGCTTGCAGTCGCTCGGCCTCCTGCGCCGCCTTTTCCAGCGGGAAGAATTGCCCGATCGCCGCGTCCGCCTCGCGCCGAGCCGCCAGATTGTCGGTCATGCGCGCGATCGCCGCGCTCGTCTCATTGATCTTGCGCAGCTCTTCGTCCGACACGACACCTTGAGCACCCGCCGCCGCCTTGGCCGCCGCCAGGGCTTCGACCTGGAAGCGATAGCCTGCCGCTGCCCCTTCCGACATGCCGAGGGTTTCGGCTTCGGTCTGGAGACCGCGCACGGTGGCGTCCATCCCGGCGAGGCGCGCGCGTGTGGCATCCTGCCCCGCCTTGGCTTGCGCTTCCGCCTTTTTCGCCGCCTCATCGGCTTTCTTGGCGGCATCTTCCGCCGCCTTGAACGCCGACTGATCCTTGACGCCGGCAATCGCCTCCTGCTGAGCCTTGTCATAGGCCGCGATGGCGTCGGCATTGCCTTTGACGCTCGCCCTCAAGCCGTCATACCGGGCGACAACTTCGGCGATGGCTGTCGCCTCTTCGCCGAGCCCGATCGCCGCGCGCTTGGCTTGCTCTTCGCGAACCGCCGCGTTGGCCGTGTCCGTGATCGGCTGCATCGCGCGCTGTTTCTGGTAGAGCGCGACCATCTCGTCGCCGGCAGCTTGCCCGTTCTTGGAGGCATCCGCGAAAAGATCATTGATCCGCTCGGCCTGCGTTCGCAGATCCGGCACCATCCCGAGAAGGCCCGTCATGGCCGTCCCGTAGGCTTTCTTCATCTCCATAGCGCGAACGGCGCTATCGCTCATTAGGTCGTTGACGCCCCGGAGCTTTTCTTCCAACGGGATATAGGTTTGCGTCCATTCCCGAATGGCCTTCGATAGGGCTTGAGCCTCTTTTGTTGCGCCACCCGTTTCGAATTGAGCTAGATCGGCCTCAAGCTTTGCGAATGGCGGAATGCCATCTTTCGCTTCGGCGTTGAACGCCCTGACGGCCTTTCGAATTCCTTCGAATTGCTCCTGAACCACACGGTATCTGAGGCTTGGGCCGCCGAAGATGCTATACATCTTCTGGCTGGCCTCTTTCCGAACGCGCTCCAAGTCTTCCTTGTAATTGTCGTTCGCGCTCATCCGAACGGCCTGCGGCGAGCGCCGAGCATAGTCTTCGGCCGCATCCCCCGCGACGCCATAGGCGTCCCGCAGCTTGCGAACAGCCTCTTCCTGCCGCTTGATCACGTCTTCGATCGGCTTCACGTCACGCTTGATCACGAGCGCGAAGGCCGTCGCCGCCACGGCGACACCGCCGAGCGCCAAGCCCGCCGGCCCAAGCCCGCGCATGAAACCCATGACAGCCGAGCCGATCGCAGCAAGCGATCCACGAACACCGCCCGGCCCATCGCCGAGCGCCTGGAGCACCTGCCCCGCCTGCGTCGCCATGACCTGAAACGGAGACGATCCGCTGGCGAGCATCGTCGCCACGTCATTGAGCTGATAGCCGAGGTTCTGGACCTGACCACCCGTCAGCCGCACCTGATTGCCGGCGTTTCGGGCATTGTCGTTCGTCACGCCGAAGCGCTGCCCCAGCAACTCCATACGGTGCGCATAGGTCTGCGCATCGATCACGCCCTGTTCGAGCCCGCGATTGAGGATGGACACGCCGCGCGAATAGTCCTGCGTCCGCCGATAGCCGTCATCGAGCGTGCGCGCCAACCGCTCATTGGCCTTCGCGGCGGCGGCGATCGTGCGCGTCGATCGATCCGTGATGTTTTCCGTCTCGCGGGTGCTGCGCCCCAGGTCGTCTTGCGCGTTCGTGACATCGTTGAGATCGCGAACGAGATCATCCAGCCCCTCCGAGGAACCTTCGATCCTGATTTCGTCGATCGCCGTTCCCGCAGTCGCCATGACGCCCTCCCTCGCAACACAAAAAAGGGCGCAGGTTCAACCGCGCCCTATGTCCGACCCTTGCGGGCCGCCCTGTCCCGCTCCTGTTCGGCCGCGAGATCATCCAGCAAAGCCCGATCCATCTCGCCGATCAGCCGGCGCAATCGCTCGAACTCATCAACGCAGGCGATTGCGTAGCGCCGTGCGAAGCGATCGATGGCCGAGAAAGGAATAGGGGCTAGGCCCATTCCGCTGGGCCGGTCGGTGGAGACGATCTGAAAGGCGTTCCAGATGTAGACGAGATGTTCCGCCAGCTCGGGGCGATCCCGAAGCGCCGGCGGCGGCTTCCCGTCCTCACGCTCGACGCGCTCCAGAAAGTCGAGCTTGTCCGCCCACTTGCGGCTCCAGCGGAGATATTCGATCAGTTTCCCGCGTCGGCCTTCTCGGCTTCCGCGTTCAGATCATCGACCTCACCAGCCGCCCAAGCGACGGCCTGACGGAAGCGGAGGTAGCGCGGTTCGGTGCAGAGCCGGAACGCGAGCGCCCTGTCATAGGGCCTCATCTCGCCGCCCACCTTGACGCCCTCCCAGTCCAGAAGGACCGTGGCGTGTAGCGTCGTGCCGATGATGCGATCCATCTCGACGGGATCGATGCGCCCGCCGTCGCGCTTGCTGCGCGGCACAGCCGCCGTCAGGCGCTGCATCATGCGCTGGAAATCCGGGTTTGTCTGGCCGCGCACCTTGAGGCGCAGCTCGCCCATTTCGGGGATGCCGTCCACCCAAGCGCCCTGTTCGATGGCGGCGCGGTCGGAAGCGATAGCTTCGATGTCCATGGTCATAGTCCTTGAATTGTCGGGATGGGTGGCCGTGGCGTCCCGACGAGCACCACGGCCGTTCCGCTTGCGCGGACGTACCGGCCTACTCGGCCGGATCGGGATCGGGGTCGGCCTCGCCGCTACCGGGCTTCGCGCCGGTCTCCTCGGCGAGGCCCTTGCCGATGATCAGATCGGCGAAGGTGTTGGCGAGTTCGGGCGCGTCGCCCGCTGCGAAGTCGCGGCGCTTGCCGTTCGGGTAGGCGTGGAAGCCTTCGAGGATCAGGACCGTCTTCAAGCGATGGCCCTTTCCAGCATGATGGAACAGCCGGTCGTGGGATCGAACACGGCTTGCACCTGGAGCGAGATCATCACGTCCGCATCGTTGCCGCCCTTCTGCGGCGGCCCGTTGCCGAAGATCAGCTTCGGCAGGGTGAAGCGGTATTTCTCGCCGGACGCGATACCGATCTCGAACGACAGGCTTCCCGAGCCGTGATCCAGCACCTTCTGATAGAGGGCGTTGGACGAGAAATAGAGTTCGACGGTGCCCGAGACCTCGCAACGCCCCGCCCCGAACTCTTCCGAAAACTTGGAACCAACGACAGGCCGGGTGCGCAGATTGTTGGCGATCTGGAGACTGATTGAGCGGACCTTCGCGCCCGCATCCAGACCCGTCACCTGAAAATTCGCGATGTTGGCCGAAGCCGTCAGGATCGGCGTCGTGGCCGGATCGGCATAGGTCGCGCCGGCCACCGGAGCATTGTCCAGCGCTTCCTTCTGGCCCATCAGCGAGAAGGAGCCCGTGACCTCGGCGCGCGCGTTGATCGCCAGCGACATGGAGTTGACCATGACGCCCGTGAAACGGGAAAAGGCGTCCGTCGCGCCGAGTTCGATCGTTTCCTCGAACGTGAAGCTCTTGCGGACCTTCCCGTTCTTGAGCTTGTTCGCTGACCAATCCCCGAACAGTGTCGCCGCGAAGAAGTCATCAAAGCTGCCATAGGACAGCTCGAACGGTAGGTCGCCAGCCACGTCTTGACCCGTCTCGAACACGCCCGAGACGTTGCGATCCGCGCGGCGTTCGTTGGAAACGCCCGTGGACTTGTTCGTGGACAGGCCACCGCCCGTCAAACGCACCTGCTTGAAGCTCGGCGTGGCGGGCGTCACGCCATAGTTGGCTTCGGGCACATAGGCGACCCGCACCTCGCTACTATCAGCGAATGCCATGGTATTCTCCTCGCGATGTTAGGGAGCGTCAGCCGACGTAATCGAACCGATACGGCACGGCGAAACTGAGTTGGAAATAGTTGCCGGTCTCGTTCCGATCGTCTGTCGGCGGCGAGTTTGGCGTCTGGATGCGCAGGTGGCCGAAGGTCTTTCCGCGCAGGATATCGGCGAGCCGATCCGCCCACTGGCGGCCGCGATCGACGCCCTCGCCGCGCGGCACGTTGACCGAGATCAGAAAGCCCCCGGTCTCGCGATGCGTGTTAGCGCCAGGAGCCCCGAACGTCAGGCGCTCCGATATCGAGTAAGGGTACTGGACCATGACGAACGGCGAACCGTTCTTGGGCGTCTCGAACCCGGTGTTTTCCTCAACGATCGGGCATTCGGTCCAGTTCGCGGCCAGAAAGGTCCGAACGGCCAGGACGACTTCGAACCGGGCCATCAGTAGAGCTTAACGGTGATGGCGGGGCGGCTCAGCCCCGTGTCAGGATCGAAGTTCTTGACCGAATAGCTGATCGAGGCGACATCGCCGTATCTCTCGCGCGCCATGGCCGCGACGACGGCATAGACACCCTCTGGCGCCTGATCGGATTGGCCGACATCGGTCTTCGTCCGCTTGCGCCAATTGCGCCGACCGCCGCGCATCTTCCGACTACCGCGCACAGTGTTCCCGGCCGCGTCTTGAACCTCCGAGATGACCCGCTTTCGCGGCTCCATCTTGCGGGCATAGGGCTGGCGGTTCGAGAATTTGAACACCTTGCCCTTCGGCATGGGGCCGATGCCGTCCCATTCTATGCCATCGATCTCCAGCACATGAGATCGCGCATAGGCTCCGGTCAGGACCGGAGACGCCTTCACGAGCTGTTCGCCGATCCACTCCAGCACGTCGCGGCCGAGATCGAAATTGGCGATGATGACGCCATCCGGCTTCACGCTGGAAAGCGGCGCATCCTCGCGCCCGTCCACCGTCACGCGATGGGTGACGGCTCGGCCGAGCAAGGCCCGGTTATGGGCGGACGCCTCTTCGATCGCCCGCTCGGCCCGATCGGCCAACATCTTGGCCCGTGCCTGCGGCGAGAGGGACCGATCTTGGATCGCCTGAATTTGGCGGCGGATCGACGTGATACGACCTTTGATCTTCATCCGATTGCCGTGAGTTCGTAGGCGATGACAGTCCCGTCCACACATCGCTTGTCCGCATCGCAGACTTCGACCGTCAGGATGTCGCCGTTCGCCATGACAGCCTTGTCGCCCCGGCGCAGGGGCGAAGCGAATGTGATGTCCTCGGCCAGGACGATCATCCGGCGCACGAGCTGATCGAGCCCGCCGACCAGTTCGTCCGGCGGCAGACCCTCGACCCGAGCCCGAGCCGGACAATCCGCCTCGCCCGCGCGCTTAAACGTGACCGTCGCGCGCGGCATAAGCTGGCGATAGGTCTGGAGCATCCTCAGAGCTTTCGGCGTCATGAGAACACCCGAAGCGGCTTCATCAGATTGGCCGTGGCGGCTTCGATCGCCTTGCCAGCCGCCTCTGAGACCGTCCACGTCTGATCGCCCACGCCATCGACCTTTTCGGATCGAAGGAAGAGGTTCTGACCGGCCAGGGATTTGAGATGCTGCGCGGCGAGGATCACCGCTGCCACCGCGCTTGCGGGCGGATCGGGAACGAACGCGCCGCCATCGCGCTTGGCGAACCCCGCCCGCCAGCGAATGCGAACGACGCCCTCGCCCGTCGCCGTTACCGGCCATCCGCCGACAGGCGCGCCGATCCCCGACCGCGAGACCTCCAAGCCCGAAACACTGATCGCCACCCAAGCGCCGGCAGCGTTTCGATAGCTGACGGCGATGGGTTCGAGCACCGGACCATAAGGCAACCGGATCGCCTCGCCTGCCCCGTAGCCGAACCCGTCCGTTTCCCATTCCAGCACCTGAATTCCGAGGGCGAGCCCCCAAGGTCCGGTCGGGCCGTCGATTGCAGCTTGGGCCGCCGCGATCATGGCCGTCACGAACGGGTCGCTCGCATCGTGAAAGCCTGGAATGTTCGCCGCCGTCACAAGCGGCCGGGGCGGCTCTATGACGGCGACGGCCATCCTTAAGCCTCCGGTGCCGCCGCGAGACCGGCCTTGATAGCCGCCTGCACTTCGGCCTTTTTCGTGGCCTCGCCGAGATCGACCCCCTTCGTGGCCGCGAAGTCGCGCAGCTCGGATAGCGACATGCCGTCGAGATCGATGGCCGAGGCATTCGGAGCCCCGGAACCGCTGGCCGCCGGCAGAGAAGCCGAGCCGCTGTCTTTCTCGACCAGCCCGTTTTCCTTCAACTTGTCGAAGGTCTCCGGCTCCACATCGATCGTGTCGCCAGCGCGGACGCTTTCCGCGCCGTGCTGGAAGCCCCAGAGGGCGCGCGCTTTCACGCTCATGGTCCTGTCTCCAGTGATGTCAGAGGGGCAAAAGGGGCGGCGCGAACGCCGCCCGCTGGTCGGGATCAGACCGAGAAGCGGCCCTTGATCAGGGCGGCCGGGCGCTTGACAGCGAGCGCCAGACGCTTTTCGGCGCGCACCGTCAGCATGTTCTTGACGAAGTTGTCGCGATCTTCGGACGAGATCAGGACTTCCACGTCCATGCGGTCGTAGATTTTTGCCGCCGCGCGGAAGGCACCGACCAGGAAGTTGTCCTCGTCCTGCGCCTGCGTCGAGATCACAGGGCGGCCCCAGAGTTGCGGCCCGGCGAGCTGGACGATGTTGGCGAAAATGTAGTTCCCGCCGGCGTCCTTGGTCAGTTCGATGCGAGCCCAGTCGGTCGGATGCAGCACAATACCGTCAGCCGGAAATTCCGTCAGCGATGCCTGGAGCAGCGCCAGACGCATCGTGTCGATCATCGTTTTCGCGGCCGGGGTGAAGGCCGCCGCATAGGCCGTCGCCTGCGTCATCAGGCCATTGAGGTTTTCGCCGACGCCCGAACCCTTGAGGATTTGGGCCTCTTCCGCGAAGTCGAGGCCATAGCGCAACTCGCCGTCGATCTCGCCTTGAAGCTGCGGAATGTCGTCCATCGCCTGACGCGATACGGGGATCCAATGCGCGATCGTGCGCACCGCCGCCTCGGACAGGCGCCATTCGTAATTCGACTCGGGCTTGAGCGCGCCTTCGGCGACCGGAGCCGCCGCGTTCGTGCGCGCCGTCTGCTTGGCATACTGGACAAGGTTCGAGGTCGTGGAACCCTGATCGAGAAGCTGGCGGATCGTCATCTGCCGGCGCGGAATGCCGAGGACTTCGGCCTCGCGCTCGGGAACGATCAGGGTGCCGGCGCTGGTGCTCGCCGACGTGATCGCGTTCTGGACTTCGACCTTCACCGTTCCGCGCGCGCCGCCGGCAGCAAATTGCTTGACGGCATCGGACGCGCCGACCTGTTCGCCTAGCGACTTGGGAGCTTCGCGCCCGCCAGCGCCGCCGAACCGGCTGGAAAGCCGCTGTTCGAGGTCGAGATTGCGATCGGACAGCTCGGACAGTCGGGTTTCCAGCTTGTTCTGAGCGTCCTTCAACGCACCTTGCGCCGTCAGGAGCTGATCGGCCTTCTGGGCGACTTCGGCCGTCACCTTTCCGGCGTCGGCGCTCTGCTTAAGCGCGCTTTCGGCCGTTCGCTTCACGTCGTCACCGACGCGCGAAACCTCGGCTTTCACGTCCTTCAGAAGCTGTTCGAGCTTGCCGGGGTCCATCGCGTCATTGCGCACGTCCGACAGAGCCGCCGCAGGACGAGACATGGCAAGGAGGGCCGCGAGCGGAGCCAGCGGCATCGTTTTGGTCAACATGGGAGTGTCCCCTTGGGATCAGATGGATTTCAGGCTGGCGAGGAGGTCGGAAACCTCGGCGATCACGGCAGCGTCTTGCGTGCCGGTTGCGGCAGCGTCGCGCGTGCCGCCTTTCAGCGCCTGGACGATCTCCCGGCGCTCCGAGCGCGGGACATTGAGCTGGGCGAGAAGGGTATCGAGCTTGTGAGCCGCCACGGTGGAGCGGCCCTCGGCCGAGTTGCGGGTGCGGTTTTCCACCGCATCCGCCGAGAGAAGGCTATCGGCAAAGCCCTTGGACACGGCATCATTGCCGCCGATCCACGCTTCGCGATCCAGCATCTTCGCCAGTTCCTTGGCGTCCATGCCGGTGCGAGCGGCGTAGATGTCCACGGCCGCCGCGTCGAAGGGCTCCAGCCAGTCCGCCACGTCGCGAAGCGCATGGCGATCCCCGGAGGCGACGATCCAGGTGTTGTGGATCATCAGGAAGCCGGATCGGGCAATCTGGATTTCATCGCCGGCCATGGCGATCACGGACGCCGCCGAAGCCGCGATCCCGAGCACCTTCACCGTCACATGCGCCGGATGCTCGCGCAGGGCATTGTAGATCGCGAGCCCTTCGAAGAACGATCCGCCCGGCGAGTTGATGTTGACCACCACGTCGCGCTTGCCGATCGCGCGAAGCGCAGCCGAGACGCGCTTTGCCGTGACGCCCTCGCCGTACCAGTCCGCCCCGATCACATCGAGCACGGAAATGGTGTTGTCAGCCTCGCCGTCGCTGGCGGCTTGCACATCGGGGTTCCAACGCTCCAGTGCGGCCGGGGTCGTTTCCGTGCGCATACCGGGACGCGCCACGATCGTGGCGGCGGGTAGGTTTCGCTTGCTCATGATCGTCAGTTCCCAGAAAGGCCGAGCCAAGCGGCAAGAGCATTACGCGCGGCAGACGCATCGCCGCCGGTCGCGCCGAGCTGGTCGAGCGGCGCGAGGTTGGTTTGCGCGGTCAGGGCGTCCGCGCCTTCCCGGCGCGGAAGATTGAGCTTGGCGCGGCCTTC
Source organism: Aureimonas sp. D3 (assembly GCF_001463805.1). Taxonomy (NCBI): domain Bacteria; kingdom Pseudomonadati; phylum Pseudomonadota; class Alphaproteobacteria; order Hyphomicrobiales; family Aurantimonadaceae; genus Aureimonas; species Aureimonas sp. D3. Next base: position 43,915 of record NZ_BBWM01000036.1, read on the forward strand.
GTTGCGATCCATCAGACCATTTTGCGTCATCTGCGAAAGGAACGTGGCCTTCGCCGCGCTGTCCATCTGGAGCAGCCCTTCGCGATTGAACTCGCAGTAGAGCCGACGCTTTTCGCCAGGGGGAACGAGGTCTTTGACGATCCGCGCTTCGATCCGCCGACAAATCGGATTGATGCCGAGTGCCAGCCACGTCAGGAGGATTTGCTCGACACCCGAGCCCCACATGGTCTGCCCTTCGGCCGCGTGGCCGATGATGATGGGCGGCATCCCGAACCACCGGCACATCTCTTCGATGTGAAAGCGCCGGGTTTCCAGCATCTGGGCGTCTTCCGGGTTCAGCGTCATCTGCTGATACTTGAGCCCGGCCTCTAAGATCATCAGTTTGCCGGCATTGGTCGAGCCGGCATAGGCCAGCATCGCCTTGCGCAGGCCCTCGCGCTGATCAGGCTTCAAGGCTTGATCGGACGACAAGACACCGCTGACACTCAAGCCGTTGCCGAAAATCTTGCCCGCCGCCTCATCCGTCGCCATGGCCGCGCCGAAGGTTTCGGCACCGTTGGCGATCGCCGAGAGGCCGAGATCGCCGCCGAACCCGAACCCCTTGATGTGGAACACCTTGGAACGCGGCATGTCCTCGCTCTTGCCGCGATCCGTGACGCGATAGACCAACTCGCCGCTAGGCAGGCGAACCGGACGGCAATGAGTGCTGGCGAGCGGCTGGAGCGAGGACAAGCGCTTTCCGAACTCGACCTTCTCGGCATAGGAATTGCCGGTCGAGATCAGCCAAGCCACCGTCGCCTCCCAGAACTCCAGCGAGGTCTGATCGGCGTTCGGACTAAGCTCCAGCACTTCGGCGAGCGGGTGATCGTCCACCGCCGTTCGCCCGCCATCCGCCTCGCGCCGAAAGGTGCCGAGCGGCAGAGCCGACACGGCTTGCGCCGTCAGGCGGATGCAGGCCCAGACCGTGGCGAGCTGCATCGCAGCGTTAAGCGTGACCGACTTGCCGGCATGGCTCTTGCGCCCGATGGCCGCCGCCAGCGCGCCGGCATCGGCGAGCCCGATCCGCTCGTCTTTCGACCCGATCGGCGTGATCGCATTCGACGGCGCGGCCTTCGCCTGCCGCTCCCGTTTCTTGCCCATCAAATCACCATCACAGGGTTGGAGGTGAAGCCGTCGAGATCGCCGGCCTCGGTTGCGTTGACGGCGAGCGCGGTCGCCATGACGGCGGCAACGATGCCGTCGATCTTGTCCGCGCTGGCCTTTTTGGCCGGCACATAGTTCAGGTTTTCATCGAACCGGACGCGGCAATGGCTTGCCATCCAGGCGAGCACCGGGTGCCCTCCGTGGTCGAGCTGGCTGGCGAACACCAGCCGCTCGAAACGCTTTGTGCCCTCGCCAAGAGTGGCGTGGCCCTGCCGTTGCTCGTGGCAGATGTCGATCGGGAAACCGCCCTTCTCCAGATCGCTTATCAGCTTCACCGCGTTCCACGGATCGAAGCCCTGCCCCAACAGCTCGAACTCACGCCCGCCTTCGATGATGGCTTCCTTGACGAAATCCTGATCGACACTGTTGCCCGGCGTCGTCAGGAGAGCGCCTTCGCGAACCCAGCCGAGCCAGTCCACCCGCCGATCCTGTTCGGCGCGCTCTTTCAGGGTCTCTTCCGGCACCCAGAAGAGCGGCAGGAGCGTCCACCGATCATCGCCGTCTTCGGGCTCGAACAGCCAGACTTGTGCCGTGATGTCGCGCGTCGCCGACACGTCGCAGGCTCCCCAAGCGCGCCGGCCCCGCATCTTTTGACGAAGCGTTCGCCAGCCGTTCGGCTCGACAGCGCACCGCTTCCATTGCGACTTCGGAAGCCAGCCGCCGACCTGATCGACCCAACGGTTCAGGTGATAGCACTGGAAGATGGCTTCCTTGACCGGGCTTCCCTTGGCGTTCTTGAATTCTGTCCGCAGATAATCGAGCGTCGGGGTCAGGCCCAGCGAAGGGTTGGCCTTTCGCCAGACCTTTTCGTCCGTCCAATCGTCCTCTTCGCCGATCGCGAAGTGAACGACCAGCGTCCGGGGATCGTCCTTCGCCCCGGACATGATCTCCAGGCTTTCCTGATACCACTCCCAGCCGACGCGGCCCGACTTGCGGCCCGCCGTCGAGGCGTAGAGTTCGATCGGCTGGAGGCGCGCACCCGTGCCCTGCCGCAGCGTGTCGGCCAGCTCGCGCGTGATCCATTCGTGGATTTCGTCGCCCAGGATCACAGTCGGCGAGCGCCCGTGCTTCCCGTCCGGCTTGCCGGTCAGGAGATGGAGCGTGGAGCCGGTCTCGCGAAGGAAGATGGATTTCTTCATGAGGATGATCCGCACGTTCCCGTGCCGGTCCTCGCGAAGCCCAACCCCTTCCGAGATGATCGCCGCCATCTTCTCGAAGGGCACACGGCCTTGATCTTCATTGCGGCCGAACACGTATCCTTCAGCGCCCGGCAGCTTCTCCAGACAGAAGAACAGCACGCCGAGCGCCGCCAGAAACTCGGACTTGCCGTTCTTGCGCGGTATCCAGAGATCCAGCCGTCGATAAACGCGCACGTCCGCCGTGGTCTGGAGATGCGTTGCCGGATCGATGATCTCGATCGACATCTTCCAGCCGACCAGAAGGCGCACCGTGATCTCCTGCCAGAGCAGGAGCTTGAATGGGACGCCCCGGAAACGGTCGTTCGTCAGTCGAAAGATACGGGGCCAAGCGGCGACGATCTTGTCCGCCTTGCCCGCATCGAACCATGCACCCTCAATCGCCGAAGCCCGCCGCCACGCCAGCACCGCCCATTCATAGGCGGGATCGTCGGCGACGGGCTTTAGCCAGGAGGGCAGCGCCGCCGCGATCGTGTCCGCCATGGCGTCACTGGATCGTCGGCGGGGACCGCGTGTCCGCGCTGTTCATGAGGTCCAAAGGATCGGCTCCCATGTCTGCCTCTGCCGGTGGCGCGCTGGCGGGCTCCGAAGCCGCGCGCGAGCCTCCGAAAAGGTCGCCTTGCTGCGAGCGGTTGAAGCTTTCAACTTTGGTCAACGCGCCATCGGAGCGAGGATTGAACCCAAAGTCGTCTTCGATCGCGCGCAGGATCGGCTCGGCCTCGCGCATGATCTTGACCGCAGGGTGTTGGATCACGCGCTCTTCGCCGCCGACTGGCGTCCATTTCATGGTCGAGCCACCCTTAGGGCAGTCTCGGCGCAGCTCTTCGGCCGCGCCTTCATACATCTGCGACCAGATGCAGTAGCGCGCGAGCGCCGCGCGATAACCAGGTCGGCGGCGACCTGATGCGATCAGCGTTTGCGTCAGCGTCTCCCATAGCTGGATCGCTCGCCGATAGTAGGCGGGCGCTTTCGAGAAGAGCGCCGGCACAGCAAACGGATCGGCGGGCGTTGCCTCGCGCTCGGCCTTCTCGGCCTGCGCTTTGATAGCCCGATCGGTCATGGATTTGCGCCTGCCGGGGTAGCCTTTGGCCGCCTGCAAGGCGGGATCGTCCTTGCGTCGTCCCATGCTTCACCCTTTCGCGGGGCCGACCCGACCTCACGTCCCAAAAGAAAAAGTTTCGCCAGCGCGAATTTCGCGCAGAAAAAGAGCGAGTTAACCTGCCGGTCCCGCCCCTTGGGCGGCCGACTTTCGACCCCCCCCTACCCCTAGTCGGGCCGGTCGCGGGCCGGGCGGAAGGCGTGAGGCTGACAGGATCGATCAGCCAAATATTCCATCGCTTCCGCGCGAGCCATGAACTCACGGCTCCGCACCATGAGCACGTCGCGCCCATTGGCCTTGGCGTTGCGAGCTTCGATCGACACCCGATCGAAGAAGTACGGATTGTCGATCATGAGGATGACCTTTCTTGCGCCCGCTCCTGCCGCTGGACCTCGCCGTCGTGGCAAGGCTTGCACAGCGGCTCGAACGGGCCGGCGAAGAACTTGACGGGATCGCCGTGGTGGCGCTCGACATGGTTGACCACCGTCGCCGCCGTGATCAGCCCATCGACTTGGCAGCGACGGCAAAGCGGCTCGGCCGCGAGCACCTGCGCGCGGATCGCCTGCCATTCGGGCGTCTTGTAGAGCGCCCGCCACGGGTGCGACTGGCGGCGCTTGCGATCGTACTCTCGGCGCAGCTCGGCACGGGCGGGCAGGTGCTTGGGTCGGAACGATGGTGGCCGTGTCGCCATGTCATCCCTCCACAAACACGAAACCCCGGCAGCGTGACCGCTCCGGGGTGTCTGACTTCTTCGCACTATCAGTCGTATGTCAAATTCCAGGCGCACGTCAAGCGGCTGTATCGGCTTTCTGGCGCGCCTTTTTGGAAACACTCGAAATCAGGATGCGAGGCGCGCCTTGCTCTTCCTCGCCCATCCACGGCCACAAGGGCGGCATCGTATCCAGCAAGCGCCAGTCCGTCAGCCGATGCCGCACCTGATCGGCCACCATCCGAAGCGCCAGAGCCCAAGCCTGATATTCGATCCGCTCCCCGACCAGCACCAACGGATGCGGGTGCAACGTGAAGCGATGATAGGCACCCGGATAGGGCTTGCGCGTCTTGGGGTTCCGCCCATCGACCTCCCGAGGCCGCGCCGGCATCCCCGGCCCGGCCGCCTCGTTGATCATCCGAAACCACCGTGCCTTGCCATTCGGCCCGATCATCGGCCGACGCTGGATCGGCCCATGATCCCGCCACGTCGGTTCGCCGCCCGCCAAGACGCGGCGCACCACCAGCGCCATGAGCCGGCTCCCGCGCGCGCAGGCGATGTCCCATCCCGCCTGATGCGCCTCCGCCCGCTCGGCGTCCGTCAAGCCGATGCAGTCACTTAGCGCGTCGAACCCCTCCGGCATGGTCAGCTCGGCCGAAGCCAGTGCCCGCACCGCCTCATCCACCACCAGCGCATCAGGATGCGCCGGCTCTGGCACCCGATCGATGGGCGCGGCCCCGGACGTGTCCACCCGTACCCCTAGGATCGCCAAGCGCTCGATAGACGCCCAAGCCGAGGGAGCCGCCACGAAATCCCCATCCCCCGCGCTCAGGAACCGCGCCTGCTTGGGCATCTCCTCGACCAAGGCCCAGGCGAGAAGCGCCCTGATGTCTATTGCAATCTTCGCCACGCCACGCCCCACTCGAACCCGATACACCCCTCGCCGCCCTGCCGGGCGACCCGCCAGCCCGAAGCGCCCTATCCGCCCCGCGCCAGACCCATCGCGCCCTCAAACGCCGCAAGCGCGGCCGGGCCACCCACCGGGAACCACACCACCGGCAGCGCGCCAGGGTCCGGTATCCACGGCCAGCCTTGGCGCTCGTGGAACCGCCGCCATTCCTCGAACCGCGCGGACCCGACCGGCACCGGCTCCATGGCCCCGTCCACCGCCGCCAGCTCGGCCGAGATCGAAACCGGCTGGCGCGCCTCGGCCCGCTCGTGCATGGCGTTCACGTCAGGCCAGCCACGGGTTTTCAGCTTGTCGGCCAGCAGCTCTTCGCGGGACCATTCGCCCTTGTCGATCAGCGCCTGTTCGATGCGCGTCAGGGTCGGGGCCGGCCCCTTCGGCCCCCTCAAGAGCCAGACCATCCGCGCCGCGCTCCAGTCCGGCCCGAAAGGCTTCGCTGACACAACCTGCGGAGCGGCGGCCTCTTCGGGCTCGGCCACGTCCTGCCAAAGGCGGTTCTTGAAATAGCTTTCCGGCCCCGGCGTGTGGCTCTTGCGCTGCGACTTGAGCAAGGCCAGCCAGCCCGCGTGCTTGCGCTCGGCCTCGGCCCGCTCGGCCGGGGTGAGGTCGAGAAAGGCGCGCTCGGCCCGATCCTTCGGCATCCCGCCGAAGCCCGGCCAATTCTTGGTCAGGCGTCGGAAGGCTTGGGCGATGGCCTTGGGGTCTTCCCCAGCCGCGTGGCCGAACGAGTTTTCTTCTTCCCGTTCGCCTTCGCGCGCCTCTCTCGCAGGTTCAGTTACAGGTTCCCTTACGGGTTCATCCTTATAGTCCGGCAAAATTTGCCGGTCATCGTGTCGAAATTTGCCGGTCGAACTGTCGAAATTTGCCGGTCGAACCTCGCCATTTTGACCGGCAGAATTTGCCGGTCGGAAGTCGGGCTCGAACCCGAGATGATAGCGGATCGTCTCGCGACGGCCCTCCTTCCGCATCTTGTCATAGGAAATCAATCCTCGCTCCACCAAGCTGTTGAGCTGGTCGCGCACGGAGCGCTCGCTGAGGTTCGTCGCCTTGACGATATAGTCCTGCCCCGGATAGCAGCCGAGCACCGGATTGTGACAATCCGCCAGCACGTACAAAACGACCTGTTCGCTCGGCTTCATGTCGCTGAAAAGCCCAGGTTGCTTGATGGCCCAGCACATCGCTTGATGGCTCACGCCCCGTCCCCTTCCGATACGCAAAACTCTGGAAAATCACCCGCCGCGCCGCCTTCGATCAGCGCGCGCGGCACAAGAATGGCCGGCGAATACACCCGCCCGAAGCTCATCCGCTCGCCCCCGCAGGCCCCCGGCAGGCGCATCAGCGCCCCCGTCCAGCCCGCGCACCACAGGCTTGGCGCAAACAGCCGCGCCAGCTCGGGATGCGCCGCCGCGATCGCGACGAAGGCCGAGGATGGCGCGGGCCGCACCACCACCCCCATGGCGCGCAAGGCCCGCTGCGCTGGATTGCCGAACCCGCAGGATCGCACCGCCGCGCCGACACTCACGCGCGCGTCGATCCCCACCACAGCCGAGCCGAGCAGGAACGCGAGGCACCCCGCGCCGTCGCGCTCGGCCAGCTCGAACGGATCGGGGCCGCCGCGCCCGTCGCAGACGACGCTCAAGACGCCGCCCCGATGGCCGCGAGCCGAGCGGCCTTTTCGGCCTCTTCGCGCGCTTCCCATTCCCGATCGAACTCGACCCACGAGTTGATCATGTCAGCCATACTCTTGCGCGTCGGCGTGACGTGCCGGCCCTTGCGGTCGAATGTGTCCGAGAACCACCCCTCGCCATCGGACGGGCAGCGGTATTCGCCGTCCTGCCCTTGCTCGGCCTCGCAACGCTTCGCGGCCTGCGCTTCCGTCGTCGCCTTGCACCAGCGGCAGGCCGAGAACCGATAGCGCATGGTGACGTCCATGCTGTCCGAATAGTCGTTCGACGGGCAAACCGTCATCGCCCACCCCTCACGTTGAATTTTTTGGCTTTGAGATGCGGGCGGTCGCCCAGCACCAGTTCGTGACGCCGCCAGGAGCGGCGGCCCTCGCGCTCGGCGCGATCCTCGGCCCGGTAGTCGGACACGAGCCGACACAGCGCCTGAAACAGCCCGGCCGCCTGCGCTTCCGACCGCTGCCAGCGGTGCGCCATCCAGAGATCGTAAAGCGCCGCGCCCCGCTGGAGCCGGCGATTGTTCCAAGTCGCGCGATGGCCCGCGCAACAAAACTCCCGGTCCTTCGGGCCGGGGGCGAGGTCGCATCCGCATTCGAGACAGGCGTTTAAACGGATCGTCACAGCGGCGGCCCCGCGCAAAGCAGGGTGGTGGCACGGGCCATCATGAGCGCGCACCCGCAAGACGCTCCAGCTCGGCCGCTACGCGATCGAGCGCGTCGGCCCGCGCCATCTCGCGCCGATGATCCTCAAGCTTGCCGCACTCGACGATGTAATCGCCGGTGGACATGACGCGCAGCCATTCGGCCTCTTCGCGAATGGCCTTGGCGGTCGCCATGCCCGTACCATCGCAGAACCGACACTGGAACGAACCTCCGAACGGCCCTTCGACCGATCCCGAAGCATCACAGCACGGACAAGAAGCACGAGGCGCAAACCCAACCGGCCGACCTTCGATCGCGGCTTGCGCGATCTCGTCAAACCGATCCGTCGCACAAGCGGGGCGAGCCATCACAGAAGCCCCTCGCATTTCGCCCGCAACAGCCGGCATTGCTCTTCCACGCCGTCGATCTCGCGCAGGATCGCCACGGCGTCGGCGCGGCAGGCCGTGCCGTCCTCCAGCGCGACGAACATCACGTCGAACAGCTCGTGCGTCTCTTGCTTGAAATCTCTGATATCGCGGTGCTGGATCGGACCGATGCCCTTGGGCCGGCGCATCGGCACCAGCTCGTAGCCCTGCGGATGCGCCAAGGCGCGCGCGTGGTGCGGTTCCCCGGCCACGAAGTCGAGATCGAGCGCGGTATCGAGCGACACGAAGCGGTCGGCGTGTTCAGCCTTCGGCGATCCCGCGAAGGACAGCGCCGTTTCGCCGATCCGAACCAGCCCCTCGCGCACGATCGCCGCCGCATCGCCCGCCCGCGCGATGGCGGCTTTCGTGGCGAGCTTGAGCGCGGCGCGCATCTGCGGCGTGGACGGGCGCATCAGCGGCACCCCGCGCGCAACGCGCCACGGTTGAAGTTCTGGACTTCGTTCTGCGACCCGCTCACGCTCACCTTGGAACGGAAACAAGAGCGAATCGCATGGAAAGCATAGGAAGTCTGACCAGCAGAATGGTCGCGCTCGAATGGCTCCTGAAACAAACGCTCGCAGAGAGCTTCAATCGCCACGAGTGCGCGCAGACAACGGCGCGCTATTTCGCGGCCGACGCGGATTGGCACTGGAGCCAGGAGGCGGACGCCGCCCTGGAACGAGGCGACATGGAAGCTTGGACGCAGGCCCTCCGCATCAGGCGCGAGGTCATCGCCTGTATGAGCGACATCATCCAGCGGCTGGAAACCTGAACCCGCCATCGGCAAAAGCGCGCACATCAGCGGCAACCCGCCGCAGGTAAATCGCGATCGCTCACGGTTACGTGACGAACGCCACCATGCGCGCCATTCTCTTGCTCCAGCATTGGAGCGGAAGAGATATGGCAATCATCGGCAACGAACTGGGCGTGAATTACAACCAGTCTATCGGCCGTGAGCGCACCTCCACCTCTGGACTGACTGAGACGGATCAATCCGAGCCAGTATTTCGGAGGAATAGAGTTCCGCCGCTTCATTTCGGAAACGGCGGACGGCTTGATTCGGAGTTCACGCGATACGGCAGCATTACCGCCGAGCCCGTCGATGATGTCAGCAACACGTTCCATGTTGATTTGGTCCCACAGAACGTGTTGACTGTCAAACATTATTCATGTCGATCAACCGCGTATCGTGTCGGCATGAGCGAGATGCACGAACGATTGAAATTGGCGCGTGAGAAAGCTGGCTTCGCTTCAAAGGCGCAGGCAGCGAAAGCCCTTGGCATTCCGGCGAGCACATATGCCGCACATGAGAACGGCCAGAACGATTTCGACCCGACGCAAGCGGAGGCTTACGCTCGCAAATTCAACGTGAGCGCGCCGTGGCTTCTGCTAAATCAAGGGGAGATGCGCACCTCTGCCGAGGCTGATCAATCAATCCCGTCTCCGGAGAATTCGCCGGAGCGCATCGAAAGGCCGAACGCGTCATCGCCGGTCCCCGTTTCATACCCGACCGATCGCATACCCATGCTAGGAACAGCCATCGGAGGCGATGACGGAAGGTTCGTGCTCAACGGGAACAAGGTTGGCGATGCCCTATGCCCGCCGCATCTCGTGGGAGTTCCGAACGCCTATGGCGTATTCGTGAACGGGACATCGATGGAGCCCCGCTACCACCCCGGCGAGGCCGTATTCGTTAATCCACATTTGCCAGTAAGCCGAGGCGATTATGTCGTCGTTCAGATCGCTGGATCATTCGAAGGAGACGACCTCTCCGGATATGTTAAGCGCTTCGTTTCAATGAACTCGCGCGAGCTGATACTTGAACAATATCAGGATCGCGAAGACATCAATGACGACGCGCCACCAATCGACAAGCGCCGTATTAAGTTCGACCGTAGTAAGGTTTTCGCAGTCCATAAGATCGTCGCGTCTGGAATAGCGTAGTCATACGCTGACGCGACTCGCGGCTTTCCTGCGTTGACCAACGCGGCAGGAGACGCAACCGCTTACCTTCGGCACCTTGCGCACGACATTGCGTACACGATAGCGCCAGCATGTAATCTACCGCCTTCATGTGAGGCGGCTGGAATTCGCTGGCTTCATTCGGGAAGACGATGCGGGACCGACTACACCCAGCGCACGTGACAGCGATGCTGCTCAAATCAGAAACCGGGCGCACATCGCTAAGATCACACGCAATCTCGTTCACTTCCTAGCCTCATGTTCTCATTTCGTTCTCAATCTCACAGGGGCCAACGTCAGAGTCCATGACCGAAGGCGGCATTTCCACAACGGTCACGTGCACTGTGGAAAACGTCAGGCGCTTTACACCCGATCGTATGCGACTGACCCCTCTCCCGAGCATATCAAGCCGACGCGCATTGTAGTGACCAACACGGCCCGTCAACATATAAACACATATCATGTTGACACGTTTCATGTTGAGTGTAGGTTAGCGCCATCCCCACATGGATGGAGCCAGACGTGCACCAGCATCCCGCCTCCCCTGACCGTCACGACGACCTGGACGGCACCCCCGTTTCCGCCGCCGACGATCAGTTCCTCATGTCAATCGTCGGCGCGGCCGCGCTCGTTTTCGGGCTTCTGGCCGCCTACGCCATTCGGGCCGCCTTCTGATGCGCGCGCCATCCCCGGCGAACGACCAGTTCGCAACCCCCATGGCGCGCCATGCCCGCCGCGTCGCCGAAGCGCGCCGCTCCCTGTCGGAAGCCCGGCGAGAGCATGACGAGAATGCGGGCGCGGCCGAAGCCATGGCCGCCCTCAACGCCTCCCCCGACTTCACGCCCGCTTACGCCGAGCCCGGCGAGATGGATCGCCGCGAGCGCGAAGAGGCCGACGAGACCGACCGCAAGGCGATCCTCGCCGCCGTCGCCATCGGCTGTGTCGCCGTCTCCCCGATCGTCGCGATCCTGATCGCCACCTACCTGCGGGGTGGCCTCTGATGCGCGCAGCCCTGACCGCCGAGCTGCGCGAGATCGCGCGTTTTACCAGCCATGTCCTGCCCCTCGGCCGCATCCTGCGCACCACGGCCGAATTCGTCGCCGTCGCCGGCATGGTCGGCGCGATCGGCGTCTACGCCATCGGCAGCACCACGCCCGCCCCGCGCGGCGTCCTGATGATCGCGGAGACGAGCCGATGAGCCAGACCCTCAACACCGAGACGATCAAGGCGAACGACGATCCGCGCTGGCCGGAAGTGCTGGGCTTGGTCCGCGAATTCTTGGACCGCCTGGACGGACGTTCGCCTGCGGTTTGCGGTGCAACGATCGCCCTTTTGGCCGCGACGGAACTCAGCGCGCGGGCGGAAAGCTGGAAAGACCTATCCCAGAGCACCGCGCACTTCATCGAACGCGTCTGCGTCGTCGGACAGAAGATGTTCGAGGACATGGAGGAGAACCCCGAAGAGCCGTCAAACGACGCGCAGACCGGGGCAGAGCCATGACGCCCGAACAACGCGCCCTCGCGCGCCGCGCCCTCGGCCTGCCCAACAGCCTCGCCCGCTCCAGCCGCAACTATACAGCCGTCCACCCCAACGCGCTGGCCTTCGCGCCTTGGATGGAGATGGTCGAAGCCGGGCTCGCGACCGTCGAGAAGGTCGGCCTGTCCGGCCGCGTCTTCCTTCTCACCCGCGCCGGCGCGGAAGCCGCGCTGGAGCCGCACGAGCGGCTGGACCCGGAAGACTTCCCGCCGATCCACGCCGACTGATGCCCGACTTCCGCGTCTTTTTCGCGGGAGCCGCCGACGCCCTCCTGTTCAACGCGCGCTCGCCCGGCGAGGCGCGCGCCAAGGCCCAAGGGCTCGGCCGCCCCATCCGCAAGATCAAACTGGACCGCGAGACGGTCGATCCCTGCCACCGCGCGCCCCGACTGACGCGGCGCGAACTGAACGGAAAGCCCTCATGCTGAACGCCGCCGACATCATCGCCCGTGCCGCCGAATTCAAGGCCGCGCACGATACCCCGCGCCTCACCCAGCCCGGCCGCCTGTCGCTGTCCGGCCCCGCCGACACACCCGAGGCCGTGCGCCGCAAGATGGCGGACGACATGCGCGATATCGCCGCCCTGAAAGAGAGCGTCGAGGCCGAAGACCTGATCGCGCGCGGCTGGACGCGCGAAGCCCTCACCCTCTACGGCGAAGACGCCCGCACCCTCGCCAACGCCGCACAGGAGCGCCGGGTCTGATGGCAAGCATGAGCATCCCGAACCCGTGCGATGACGCCACTGTGGAAGCCGTCGCCATCGCGATCTTCGAAGCCGATGAGGACGAGAACGACGAGGCTTGCAGCCTATGCGGGGACAGCGCGACCTTCATTGGTTCGCGCACGAGCTGGAGCGACCCAATCAACCACGCGGCGCACGATACCTACCGCATCCGCGCCCGTCGCACCCTGTCGCATCTGCCCGACAGGCTCCTGTCGCGCGCCATGGTCGCGGCGCGCAAGGATTGGCCGCGCGGCGAGCCCACCGGATGGCTCCCGTCCTACATGGCAGACGAGGTATCACCGCCACCGCGCAAGACGCCGGACGACTGGATCGCTCTTCGCTGGGGCCGGTCGGTCGAGATCGCAGGACCGAACGAAGACGAGGGCGACCGAACAGGGCGCAAAGCCGTCACGCTCGGACACACCATAAGGTTCAACGCCTTTTTCGATTTTGGCACGATCAAGATCGAGGTTGCGCCGGACGGAACATGGAAGCCAGCCGATCCCGACCTGATCGACCCCGCCGCCCTGAACCTGAACGGCTATTGTGAGAAAAGCGACGGCGACACCTACGCGACCTCTCTGGACGATCTTGCGCTCAACTTCGCCGAGGTCTGCGGCCCTCTGGAAGGACCGGAGCCGGTCGAAGTCGAAGCGTGGCACTGGTCGGACGAAACGCCCTTCGCACTCATCAAGCGCGAGGATGGCTTCTTCACCTTCCGCCAGCTCGCCGACGAGGTGGCCGCATGAAGGCCCCCGAACCTTGGATGCAGACGCTTTCAGGCGCGCCCTTCACCTTGCGCGAGCCCCACGTCACGCCGGCCATGCTCACCGGCGAGATCGCGACGGCCCTCGCGCGCATCCCGCGCTTTGCCGGCCACACGATCGAATTCTATTCGGTCGCCCAGCACAGCGTCTTGTGCGCCGAAGCGGCCGAGGACGAGACCGGCGATCGGGAGTTGGCCGCCTATTGCCTTCTCGACAGCGCCCATGTCGCCTACACGGGCGACACCCCGCGCCCGATGGTCGCCGCCGTGGCGCGCCAGATCGCCGACGACATCGATCCCTACACGGCTCACGTCATCGGCCCCCGGCGCGCCCGGAATTTCCTCGCCTCCCGCGAGCGCATCAAAGGCGGGATCGACACGGAAATCTTCCGCGCCGCCGGGCTGTCGCTCGAAAGGCACATGGAGCACCGCGAGGCCGTCAAGGCGATCGGCCTGCGCGCCCTGCGTACCGAGCGGGACGACCTCATGCACCCCGGCGCGCGCTCGTGGGACGCCGACATCGAAGCGGCCGAGCGCCTACCCGTCAGCACCGGCCGCATTCGCCCGCTCCCCGAGCGCGAAGCCCGCGCCGTCTTCATCGACGCCCTTCGCCGCCTCTGCCCCGCCATCGCCGCCGCCGATCCCGCACAGCCCTAACCCGAGGAACCCATGGCGAAAAAGAAGAAGACCGCCGGCACCGGGCACAACAGCGCGCCCGGCCCCCAGCTCATCGGCCTGATCGAACGCATCGAGCGGACGCGCGAGGAAAAGAAGGTCTGCGCCGAGGACGAGGCTTCGATCTTCGCCGAGGCCAAGGCCATGGGGTTCGACACGAAAGCCATTCGCCGCCGGCTCACAGAACGCGCCATGAAGCCGAACGAGCGCGAGGAAATGGAGGCAATCGATGATGTCTATCGCCACGCCATCGGCATGGCGAAGGAACTGCCTTTGTTCAAGGCGGTCGGCACCATGAACGTGGACACCGCCGCGCGCGAAAGCGTGGTCGCCGCGCTTCTCCAGCTAGTCCCGACCAATGGCGAAATTCATCTGGTCGGCGGCGGTCTGAAAATCCGCATGTGGCGCGATGAGGACGGCGAAGCGCGATCCGAAGAGCTTCTGTTCCAGTCAAATGACCAGCCGATATGACGGACCTCTTCGGCAACGGCAAGCACGGCGGCCGACCCGGCCGCACCCCGCCCCCCGCGCCCAACTCGGCCCAACCGGACGAGCAAACGCCGCCCGAGCCCCGCGCCGTCTTCGGCACCCCCTCTTGGGATCGCTGCCGCTGCGGGAAATCCGCCACCCTTCATTTCCCCAAAGCCGGCGGCATCCGGCTTTGCCTCAGATGCGCCGAGGCCCAAGGCCGCTGGACGCCATCCCCACCCACCTGGAGCCGCGCCCCAGCCGCGCAGAAAGACTGATCATGGCCGAGCATTGGACAGCCGAAGAGAACTGGAATTTCTCGGACGACGACCGCCTTTCGGGCCACATCATCCGTTACGATCCAATGCCCGGCGGACGCAAGAACGAGGACGGCACGACCACCTACACCCTCACCTTCTCCGCCTTGGTCGTCACGCAATATGTCAGCGACCCCGCCAAGGCTGCGCACGACATCGCCAACGCCCTCAACGCGGACGACGCAAAAGACCGGCGCATCGCCGAGCTGGAAGCGCAGATTGCAGAAGCCAAGGCGGCGGCAACGGCAGCAATCGGCGAAGACGACGCCGAAAAGGCCGCCAAGTGGCATGACCGTGAAGCGGAAAGGGCGATGGGGTCGCTCAATTGCGGTTCCGAGAATTGGGAATATCGCGCGGCGCATCGCGTCTGTGACAATCACCGTCTTGCCGCCCGCGCCATTCGCTTCACAGCCGCTCGAAACACTGTAGGTGACGGATCGTGAAGGACACCCAATCGAACATTCCCCGCCTCGGCCTCAACCGCACCGAAGTCGCGATGTCCCTTGGCGTAAGCGTCAACACGGTGGACCAGCTCGTGAAGGAGGGTCGCCTGCCGCCGCCCCGGCGCTGGCACACGCGCAAAATCTGGCTGACGGCCGAGATCAGCGCCTATCTGACAGAATGGCCGACCGACGCAGCCGCAGAGCCCAACCGCCCGGCCGCTGCCGGCGATGACTGGCGAGCCCGCGCGTGACCGAAATCGACCTGCCCTATATCGAGCGCAACGCTACTCGCCACGGGAAGATGCGCTACTACTTCCGATTCGCGGGGAAGCGCATTTGCCGCCTCCCCGACGAACTCGGCAGCGAAGAGTTCATGACGGAATATTGGGCGGCGCGTCGGCAGATCGTGCGGGAGGCCGAGCCGACGGATCAACCCTGGTCTTTATCCAGCCCAGTGATCCCGCGCTCCTTCCGCTGGCTTTGCCTGCGCTACATGGAGTCGGCCGAGTTCAAAGCCCTCGACATCACGACGCAGAGCAAGCGGCGCAGCATCATCGAAAGCATGTGGACCGAGCCGGTGGACCCGACGAACAAGGCATCGAACCGGGCCTTTGCCGACATGCCGATCGGCCATCTGGATCAGGGCAACGTCGAAGTGCTGCGGGATCGCAAGAAGGAGACGCCATTCGCGGCCGACGAGCGCTTGAAGGTGCTCAGGCAGGTGTTCGAGACGAAGGAGAACGGCAAGCCCATCACGGCCAACGTCGCCAAGCTCGTGAAAAGCTTCCGTCAGAAATCGGACGGGCACCACACCATCACGGACGCCGAGATCGGTCAGTACATTCAGCACCACGGCACCCGCAGCAAGGCCGCGCTTGCCATTACGCTCCTGATGTACACGGGTTTTCGCGTCTCCGATCTCGCCCAGATCGGGCCGAAGCACCGACTGAAGGACACCCTTCGCCTCAAGCTCTTCAAGAACCGCAACAAGACGCCGACCGAGATCGTGGTGCCGATCCATCCGATTTTGGAAGAGGTGTTGTCTTGGCACCCGGCCGAGGTATCGACCTACATGGCGACGGAATGGGGCAAGCCCTATTCGATCAAGGGGCTCGGCAACCGAATCAGCGATTGGTTCACGCAGGCCGGCTTGCCGCATTGCACCGCTCATTCTGTCCGCAAGGGCCTCGCGACGAATCAAGCCGAGAACGAGGCGACGGATAGGATGCTGGAGGCCATGTTCGGTTGGCGCGACGCGAAGACTTCGCGCATCTATACCGCTCGCGCCGACCGCGCCAAGCTCGCCCGGCAAGCGGTCCACCGAATCAATTGGGACGGGATCGGCGAGCGCCTTTTGACGCACGGCGCGGAGGACAGCTGATCAGATCAGATACTCAAGATTGCAAGTTATAGGTCAGCTTTGAACGGCAAGTGTATGTCGGACAGCCAATCTGGTCTTTCTGCTATTTCGTCAGATGTATAAACCTTTGGGCCACGCATTTTAGCGGCCAATCCAACACGCAGTGCAACTCGGTCTTTTTTCCTTTGTCGTGTCGAACTATTTTTATCTGATAGGTAGATCTCTATCTGAAAATGCTCACGTTCCCCATGCTCAGGAGCATATTTAATTGAAGCCGAAAAATAATGCAGAGGCAAACTATCGATTACATCAGCATGAATTACATAAAAGCCTAGATAAAAGACTTCCTGCTCAACATCAGGCTTCCTGCCACTTCGCGCTTCGAAGCCTTCATTTGCTGTTCGGGCTGCGTTAAGACCATATCTATGGACCCCCTGATCATCACGCAAACCGAAGCGAGACGCCACGGATATTGCGTAATGGATTTCGTTTTTTATCGAACTCAGTGACCAAAGAGCCTCATCATCGAAGACCCCAGCCTTGACAAATCTGGGATAAAGAGCCGCTCTGCAAAGATCATCTTTCGGCTGCATTGGCGCTCGTGCCGTTCGACGAAACGGCAGGCGCACCAGCAAGCGCGATCAGCCAAGCTCGCAGGTCATTAGAATCGTTAAATTCCAGCTCATGGTCACAACGCACATTGGTCTTTTTATTATAATCCATTAGATCAATTTCACTACCAGCAACCGTAAGAAGCCGCTTGAAGTCGCCGACACTCCAAGTCAGGACCACGGAGTCGCCGTCCTGAGGAAATAATTTTGGAGCCGGCAAGTTAAAATTGCCATGCAGGACTGCGAGAAGCTGCTCAGCCTTCTCCGCAGAAGCGCGGTCGATATGGAATTCATTGCCTGGCGGCAAATCGGCCATGCGCCGAATGGCTTCGTACAACGCCGAGTACTTTATGCCTCGTTCGCTATTTGGCCTGATAGCGTCATCAAGCCTACTGCGAACATAATGCATTGTTTGCTTACCAATTCCATGCTCGTCTTCTCGCGAAGCTTTATTCGCAACCGGCAGGAATGACTTTGACGTATTCACAGCACCACCAGCCTGCGAAATGCTACTAGGCGGCGTCACCATGTATCTTTTCATGAAGCTGTTAGGCATACGTTGCCGCATGATCAAACTCTATCCGAAAGGCTCGAGATTGAACCTGAGGTAGCAACATTGCTTGCCTCTTGCAGAAGGTCAATCCATACCTTTCGCTGATCGTTTTCATCAAAAACTGCGCCAGTCGGAACCGTATTAAGGTCCACATTGAGCGTCGCGAGATAGGTAACATCAGTCATCGGCGTTGGGCTCGTATGCGGGAATACCCCATCCACTCGAAGGGTTTGATACCCTCCAACACCAAACGCGAGTACGCGATTCATCGAGTGAACAGGGAGCGACTTGAGCACCAACCTACGACCAATTCGGACACCAAGATCGGTTGCATCTGGGAAGCCTGGATTAAGACCCGTCATTTCGTAAATCGCCTCAGCAGCCGCTTGATAGCTTTCAACAGGCTCCGCCAAGTTGAGAACGACGGCTTGCCTGATAGTCTCTGAAACGGCGAAGCGTGATGCCAAAATACGCTCACCTATGTGGGTCAGGGCGCTCTTCAAATCGAGCAACTCGACGTCGCCCATGAGAGACTCTTCGGTATCATGAACAGCAAGGAAAAGATCGACCCGACCCGGCTGCGTCTGAACAACCCCAGCGTACCCGTCTACCTCTCCCGCACACGTCATTATGAACGGATTTTGAGGGGAAGGAATTCGGTTTCGTTGCGTAGTTTCTGGATCGAGACCCCAAATCGTCCGGTAAAGGCTGTCCGCGTCAACGGCACCTGCCAACGCTGAGAACCATACAAACTGTATCGATTGGGCGCGCCAGAAAGCCATGCCGATCAATTCCCTATGCGATATGCGCCATTACGCCGTCATGTAAGTTCGATCCTGTAGCGTGTCTACGGATCATATCTCTTATCGCATAGAGGCGTTGAGGATTCTGTTTGGAATCATATCGCTTATCCGGGACAATGGAACCGGACATTGCCACACCCACCGAATGAGACCCGAAAAACACGATCCTCGGAGAGGAAAAGCGTTGCAAAATCAGGTCTGACGTGTGGCAGTGGAGGCCTCGGCCGGAATCGAACCGGCGTGCAAGGATTTGCAGTCCTCTGCGTAACCACTCCGCCACGAGGCCCCTGTGGGATGGCTACCTACCGGGCGATCCGCACTTGCGCAAGCCCTGTCATACGACATTCGCATTTATGCGTCTTATCGCCGGCCAAAGGACGGCAGCCGGACCCAGCGATACCAGCCTCTGCTCTCCTCACCCGTGGCGGCGGCCATGTATTTGGGCCGACGATAACGCCCCCACTTCACCTCGCTTCGACGCCGAAACCGTCGCACGAAGGGCATGTCGACCGACAGAATCACCAGCCCCAGCGGCAGCATCCAGAGCCCCAGAATGGGAAGGAAACTGAAGACGCCGCCGATCATGAAGGCGATGCCCAGGCCCATGCGTGCGAACCGATTGGCCGGCAAGCGGATTGACCGACCGAAAATCTCGATTCGATTGCCGCGAAGCTTGAAGAATTCGCGCTTGCGCGGCGGATCAACGCTCATGCACCTGATACCCTTCGAAACAGCGTCTGCCTTGATCGACATAGGATCATGATCGCCGCTTCTCCAGAGGCGGTCGAGACAAGGGCTGACGCGTAGGAGAAAGCATCTTCACCATGACGGTGCCGAAAGAAGGGCAGATCGAAAAAACAGCCGCGACGGGTACCAGCCCTCTTTCCAAATCAAAACGACTCGATGTATAGGGCTTATCGTTCGCAGCAGATGCGAGCCATTCCCCGGTAGCTCAGTGGTAGAGCAATCGACTGTTAATCGATCGGTCGCTGGTTCGAATCCGGCCCGGGGAGCCACAAGAAATTCTCCTATACTCCTCATAATAGCCAGCTCGCGACGTGCGACGTTTCGCGAAGAATGCTTGCGTGTGCATCCGCGGAGACAGCGTTCTTCCGCTTCCGATCATCGCTTGAGTAGGCGACACCGAGCGTGCTTCCAACGAAATCAGCGTTGCGCCGATGGGTCCGATACGAGATCAAGCTTCCAACGGTTGGGCCTTCGGGGGATGCCGCATCCTTGCCGCCCCCCTGCCGCCACCCTAGGCTCCTGTTCATCAATGCACTCGATTCGGAGCCGCCATGTCCAGATTCAACTCCGTGATCGACGCCATCGGCAACACGCCGTTGATCCGCCTCGCCAAAGCCAGTGAACTCACGGGCTGCGAGATTTACGGGAAGGCGGAATTCCTGAACCCCGGTCAATCCGTGAAGGATCGCGCCGGGCTCTTCATCATTCGCGACGCCGAAGCGCGGGGCCTGCTTCAGCCGGGCGGCATCATCGTCGAGGGCACGGCGGGCAATACGGGCATCGGCTTGTCGCTCGTAGCGGACGCGCTCGGCTACAAGACCGTCATCGTCATTCCCGAGACGCAGGCGCAGGAAAAGAAGGACGCGCTCCGCCTGATGGGCGCGGAGCTGATCGAAGTTCCGGCCGTCCCCTACAAGAACCCCAACAACTACGTGAAGCTGTCCGGCCGCTTGGCTGAGCAGCTGGCCAAGACCCATTCGAACGGTGCGATCTGGGCCAACCAGTTCGACAACCTCGCCAACCGCGAGGGGCATGTGGTCACCACCGCCGAGGAAATCTGGCACCAGACCGGCGGTCAGGTCGATGGCTTCATTTGCGCCGTAGGAACCGGGGGCACGCTGGCGGGCACCGCCATGGGGCTGAAGCGCCATTCCAGCCATATCAAGATCGGCATTGCCGATCCCTTGGGAGCAGCCCTCTATAGCTATTACACGACGGGCGAATTCCATTCGGAAGGCAGCTCGATCACCGAAGGCATCGGGCAAGGTCGTGTCACGGCCAATCTCGACGGGTTCGAGCCCGACTTCGCCTATCAAATTCCCGATGAAGAGGCTTTGCCGATCCTGTTCGATCTGATCGGTGACGAAGGCCTGTGCCTCGGCGGCTCATCGGGCATCAACATCGCGGGGGCCATCCGCATGGCGCGCGAAATGGGCCCCGGCCATACGATCGTGACGATCCTATGCGACTACGGCAATCGCTACCAGTCCAAGCTCTTCAATCCGAGTTTCCTGCGCTCGAAGAACCTGCCTCTTCCCGCATGGCTAGAGCGGCAGCCGGAGTTCGACATCCCGTTTGCACGGGTTGACGCATGAGCGGGGAAACCGACGCCGTCTATAGCGAGGACAGCTATCTCTCGACCATGGAGGCGCGTCTGCTTCGGATCGAAGGCACAGCCGGTCTGGTCTTCGATCGCTCGAACTTCTTTCCCGCGGGCGGAGGACAGCCGGGAGATCGCGGCTTCATCGAGCGGGCGGACGGGACGCAGCTGCTTGTGGTGGATACCCGCTACAAGGAAGATCGCTCGGCGATCCTCCTGGTGCTGGACGAGACCTCACCGCCGCCCGAGCCCGGCGAAACGCTGATCCTGCACGTGGATTGGGCGAGGCGTTATCGCTTGATGCGAATGCACACGGCGCTGCACCTCCTCACCGTCGTCTGTCCCTATCCGGTGACGGGCGCGGCGGTCGGCGAGGACGAAGGCCGAATCGATTTCGATCTACCGGAGGCCGACACCGACAAGACGGAGGTGACGCGCCAACTCATGGATTTGGTGCGGACCAATCATCCGGTTTCCATCCGCTGGATCACGGATGCCGAACTCGACGCCAACCCATCTCTGGTGAAATCTGCCCATGTGCGCCCGCCGCGTGGCTCGGGCAGAGTGCGGCTCGTCGTCATCGGAGCCGAGGGCGAGGTGGATTCCCAGCCCTGCGGTGGAACGCATGTGTCCGAAACGCAAGAAATCGGAGACATTCACATCGCCAAGATCGAGAAGAAGGGCAAGACAAACCGCCGCTTTCGTGTGCGCTTCGGCGAGGCGTCCCTCTCCTAACGCTTCGCTCTTCCGTCCAGCGGCCGCTCTCTCTATGTTGGCGGCCGAACAGTCGGCAACGAGGCTCCGGTGAGCGACAATCCCTTCTTGATCAGCGCATCTGAACTCGAACGCCATATCGGCCGTGACGGTCTCTCGATCATGGATGCGTCCTGGTATCTGCCGGCGCAGAAGAGATTGGCGCGGCCTGAGTTCGAGGCCGGCCATATTCCCGGAGCGGTGTTCTTCGATCAGGACGAGATCGCCGACACATCGTCGCCCCTGCCCCACACGCTGCCGGACGAAGCCTTCTTCGCTCAGGCGGTCGGCGGGTTGGGGATTCGCGAGACCGATACGGTCGTCGTCTATGACGGACTCGGCTTCTTTTCCGCGCCGCGGGTCTGGTGGTTGCTGCGAACCTTCGGCGCTCGGGATGTGCGGCTGCTGGATGGCGGCCTGCCAGCCTGGACGGAAGCCGGCTATCGCCTGGAAACCGGCCCGGCCTCCCCGCGGCCCGCTTCGTTCCAGGCCAAGCTCGACACGAACGCGGTCGTGTTTCTGGATGAGATGAAGCGCATCGTGGATAGCGGCGCACACCAGATCGCCGACGCGCGCTCGCCGGAACGCTTCCGGGCCGAAGCGCCCGAGCCGCGCCAAGGCGTCCGCAGCGGGCACATGCCGGGTGCGCGCTCCGTGCCCATCGGGCATTTGGTTGAGAACGGCCGCCTCAAGAGCCTGGACGCGTTGCGCACCGTGTTCGCTGAAGCCGGCATCGATCCCTCCCAGCCTGTCGTGACCTCCTGCGGATCGGGCGTGACGGCCGCAGCCATCAATTTCGCGCTCGCCTCGCTCCACAATCACACTGTACGACTCTACGACGGCTCCTGGACCGAATGGGGCTCCCGCGACGACACGCCGGTCGAGACCGGCCCCGCTCGATGAAAGACTGACCCCGAATCATGCGCCTTCTCACCACCACCGTCACGCAGCTCGTCATGCACCAGCTGCCCGAACGGCCCGTGCCCGCCCCTCAGAACGGGCGCGACTATGTGCTTTTGAAGGTTCGCCAGATTCCGCTCGGCTATTACCGCTATCTCTACGAAGCGGTGGGCAAGCCCTATCACTGGACCTCGCGCCGGCTGCCCGACGCCAGCCTGTCACGCGAAATTCATGCGCAGAATGTACGATTGCGCATCCTCTACTGCGACGGCGTTCCGGCCGGATGGTTCGAACTGGATGTCGGCCGCGCGCCGCGCGACACGCGACTCGTTCATTTCGGAATTCTGCCCGAATTCCGAGGGCAAGGTCTTGCACGCCACCTCCTGTCTCAGGCCATCACCACCGCCTTCGAGGAGCAGCCGAGCGCGCTGACGGTGGAAACGAACACGCTGGATCACCCGGCAGCGCTTCCGCTCTACCGCAAGATGGGGTTCCGTCCGCTGTCGACCCGCGAGGTTTCGACGCCGGCCTACGACGATTGATGAAGCGGCCCGGCGCTCGGAGCTTGGGTCCGCGTTCGAAAGGACATGCCATGACCGCCGACGCCAAGCTCAACCGCAGACATTTCCTGGCCGCCGGCGGCGCGGTCGCGGCCGGTGTCCTCATGCATCCCTGGAGCGCGCGGGCCGAGGCCAATCAGGCTCATCTGCGCCTGATGGAAACGACCGATCTCCACGTCAACGTTTTCCCCTACGACTATTACGCCGACAAGGAGACGCCGACCGTCGGGCTGGCGCGCACGGCAGCCCATATCGATCGCATCCGGGCCGAGGCGCGCAATTCGCTGCTGTTCGACAATGGCGACTTTCTGCAAGGCAACCCGATGGGCGATTACATCGCCTTCGAGCGCGGCATGAAGGCAGGCGACATGCATCCGGTCGTCGCGGCCATGAACACGCTGAACTATGATGCCGGCACGCTCGGCAACCACGAATTCAATTACGGCCTCGACTTTCTCGACCATACGCTCGCCAAAGCGAACTTTCCTGTCGTCAGCGCCAACGTGCTGAAAGCGTCGGGCGAGCCGCTCGTTCGTCCGTACATCGTGCTGGATCGCCAGCTCGAACTCGGCGACGGCACGCGCCATCCGATCCGCATCGGGGTGATCGGCTTCCTGCCGCCGCAGATCAGCGTCTGGGACGCGCAGAACCTCAAGGATCGCGCCACCACGCGCGGGATCGTGGAAGCGGCGCGCGATCTCGTGCCCAAGCTCCGCGCCGAGAAGGTCGATCTCATCTTGGCGCTTTGCCATTCCGGCATCGCCTCCGGCTCGGCTGACGACGCCGGGCTGGAGAACGCCGCGCTGCAGCTCGCCTCGGTGGAAGGGATCGACGCCCTTTTCTGCGGCCACCAGCATCTGCGCTTTCCCGGCGAGGATTTCAAAGCCATCGATGGCGCGGATGCGGAGAAGGGCACGCTGGCCGGCAAGCCCGCCGTTATGGCTGGCTTCTGGGGCTCCGATCTCGGCGTGATCGATCTTCGATTGGAACGCGCCGGCGATCGCTGGAAAATCGCCGAGACCAGTTCCGAACTGCGCCCGATCTATGAGCGGGTCGATCGCAAGCCGAAGGCGCTGGTGGAATCGAAGGCCGCCGTTCTCGATGCCGCGCGGGCCGAGCATGAGGCGACGCTGACCTATGTCCGCCGCCCGGTCGGCGAGACGAGCGCGCCGCTCCATTCCTATTTCGCGCTGGTGGCGGATGATCCGTCCGTGCAGATCGTGAACCAAGCCCAGCTCTGGTACATGAAGGAAATCCTGGCGCAGACCGAGCTGAAGGACCTCCCCCTTCTGTCGGCGGCCGCGCCTTTCAAGTCGGGCGGTCGTTCTGGGCCGGATTATTACACCGACATTCCGGCCGGCCCGATCGCGATCCGCAACGTCGCCGATCTCTATCTCTATCCCAACACCGTTCAGGCCGTGCGGATCACCGGCGCCGGCGTGCGGGACTGGCTCGACATGTCGGCCGGCATCTTCCGGCAGGTCGAACCCGGCAAGGCCGACCAGGAACTGATCGCCGACGGCTTCCCGTCCTATAATTACGACGTGATCGACGGTGTGTCCTATCGGATCGACGTGACCAAGCCGGCCCGCTTCGACAAGGATGGCAAGCTCGTCAACGCGAATAGTTCCCGCATCGTGGACCTTGCCTTCGACGGCAAGCCGATCGACCTACAGGCCGAGTTCGTCGTGGTGACGAACAATTACCGCGCGGGTGGCGGTGGCAAATTCCCCGGAATCGGGCCGGACAAGATCGTCTTCATCGCGCCGGACGCCAATCGCGACGTGCTGATTCGCTACATCATCGAACAGAAGACGATCAACCCGACAGCCGATCGCAACTGGCGCTTCGAGCCGGCGGCCGGCACCTCCGTTCTGTTCAGCACAGGTCCTGCCTCTGCCGCGCATCTCAACGACGTCGCCGATCTGAAACTTCAGGATGCCGGCCGCACGGACGATGGATACGCGCGTTATCGCTTGCCGCTCTGATGCCCTTCCCGCCGAGGCGAGACGGCGGCGGCGGGATTTTCTTGGCAAGCGAGCGACGATCCTGGCAGTTGTGGTTGAAGTCCCGGCTTCAAAAGATCGTCTTGGTCTTTTAGAGCCTGTTGGAGAGCCGTGGCCAAAGTCTGGCCCGGCATTCCAATTGCCTTCGTCGCACCGCTCGCTCGCGCGGCCCTGCGCGCCATAGGATGCTCACTTGCTGATCTTGCGCCGCACCTTGCTCGTTCTCATCCCGATCGTTCTGATTCTCGCGGGTCTCTGGGTTTTCGGCCCGCGCGAGCCTGCAAGGCTGGAGCCGCAATTCAGCGCGGCCGCGATCGGCGATGATCCCGCAAGCTATCTCGCTCGAACGGAAGCCGACGTCCCGAACCTTCGTTCGAATGCGGAGAAGGAGATCGTCTGGGCCTACCCGCTTTCAAAAGCTAAGACTCCGATCGCCTTGGTCTATGTTCATGGCTTTTCCGCCGCCAAGGGTGAGCTCCGCCCCCTTGTGGACGATGTGGCCAAGAAGATCGGCGCAAACCTCTTCTACACGCGCCTGTCGGGCCACGGCCGCAACGGCGCGGCCATGGGCGAAGCGACCGTCGGGGATTGGGTCGATGATATGGCGGAAGCCATGGCGATCGGCCGGCGCATCGGCGAGCGGGTCGTGGTGATCGGCTCCTCGACCGGCGCGACCCTGGCAACGCTGGCCGCCAGCCGCCCGGACCTGTCGCAGGATATGGCGGGCCTCGTCGCCCTCTCGCCGAATTATGGGCTGCAGAACTGGCGCAGCTTCGCTCTGACGTTGCCCTTCGCGCGCAAGCTACTGCCCTATCTCGAGGACGAGACCTATTCCTATACGCCGCTCAACGACGCCTTCACCGCCAATTGGACGGTGAGCTATCCCACCAGCGCGCTTCTACCCATGGCACGTCTGGTCGAGGTCGTGCGCGGCCTCGATATGTCCGCAATCCACGTCCCGGCCTTGTTCATCACCTCGCCCAACGATGTTCTGGTGAACCCGGAGAAAACGGCAGAGATCGCGGGCCATTGGGGCGCGCCGCATGAGGAGATCAACGTGACCGACGATGGCGATCCCGAGCACCATCTCTTAGCTGGCGACATCGTCTCGCCTGCGACGACCGCACGGCTGGCAGACCAGATCGCCCAATGGATCGAAGCGCTGCCGGCGCGCTGAAACGAAGACGGGCGGCTCGAAGGCCGCCCGCTCGCATCGTCAGATCAACAGATCGGACATGATCTGGTTTTCGGTGATGTCCTGATAGCGGATGCCTTCGTCGGCAAAGCGACGCAGCAGGATATCGAAATTGCCGGGCTCGCGCGTTTCGATGCCAAGCAGGATCGAGCCGAACTCACGCGTGCTCTTCTTCAGATATTCGAAGCGAGCGATATCGTCGTCCGGTCCCAGCAGGGCCAGGAAGTCGCGAAGCGCACCGGGGCGCTGGGCCAGGCGCAGGATGAAATATTTCTTGCGGCCCTCGAAGCGCAGTGCGCGCTCTTTCACATCCGGCAGGCGCTCGAAATCGAAATTGCCGCCCGAGACGACCAGCACGACCGTCTTGCCCTTCACCTCGGGTCCGAGCGTGCGCAGCGCGTCGATCGCCAGCGCGCCGGCGGGCTCCAACACGATGCCCTCGACATTCAGCATTTCCAGCATGGTGCGGCAAAGCCGCCCCTCCGGGGCCAGCACCACCTGCTCCGGCGAGAAGCGGCTGAGGATTTCGAAGGGCAAGGCGCCGATCTCGGCCACCGCCGCGCCGTCCACGAAGCCTTCCATCTGCGGCAGACGCACGCGGCGCTTCTCCTGAAGGCTCGTGCGCAGGCTTGGCGCTCCGAGCGGCTCCACGAGGCGGAAGGCGGGCTTGCGCTGACCTTCGAAATAGAGTGCCATGCCCGAAGCGAGGCCGCCGCCGCCGACCGGCAGGACGAGCATATCCAGCGCTTCGTCGCCGAGCTGGCGCAAGACTTCTAGCGCGACCGTCGCCTGGCCTTCTACGATATCGGCATGATCGAAGGGCGGCACCATTTCGGCTTGGCCGGAGGCCGCGTAAGCGCGGGCCGCCGTGTAGCAATCGTCGAAAAAGTCGCCGACGAGTTCGATCTCGACCGCGCCGTTGCCGAAGGTTCGCGTCTTGTCGATCTTCTGCTGCGGTGTCGTCACGGGCATATACACGCGCCCTTCGACCCCGAAGTGTCGGCAAGCGAAGGCGAAGCCCTGCGCGTGATTGCCAGCCGAAGCGCAGGTGAATCGCGCCGCAGCCCCCCCCTGCGCCAAGCGCTTGCGCATGAAGTTGAAAGCGCCCCGGATCTTGTAGGAGCGCACCGGCGTCAGATCCTCGCGCTTCAGATAGATGCGCGCGCCATAGATGTTCGAAAGATGCTCGTTGAGCTGCAGCGGCGTCTCGGGGAAGAGCGCGCGTAGGGAGTCTTCCGCCTGCGCGACGCGGGCGTGAAAGTCAGACTGGTTCATGAAACGAATCTTCGTCGGAGGGCGGGACGGTACGAAAATGTTCGTGCCGCCCGGAAGCGGGCCTCGAGGCCCTGATAGGCTCGGATGCGGCGGGCCGTCATCGGACGGGCGGCGCAAGCCGGACGCGCTCTGCGCTGATCGCTGCCACGCAGCGGCGGCGAACCTAGAGGGCGCCGGCGCCGATAATCAGGGAGACGATCCCGCCGATCGATGTTCTTGGCGTCATCGCACGTCTCCCTTCGCTTCCCGTTTCGATCGGCTTTGCTCTTCGTCCATGGCGCGGCATTTGTAAAGCCGCGCCGGTGCGGGAGATCAGACGAACACATCCACAATTTCGAAGCGCGTCACGTCCACCAACCCCTTGTCGGAAATGCGCAGGGCCGGAATGACGACGAGCGCCAAGAGCGAATGCTGCATATAGGCGTTGTTCAACTCGCAGCCGGCCGCGCGCATGGCGGCGATCAGACCGTCCGCCTTTTCTGCGACGATCTCCGCCCGCTCCACCGACATGAGACCGGCCACAGGCATCTCGATCAACGCCTTTTCTTCGCCATCGGCAAAGAAGATCACGCCGCCCCCGACTTCGCCCAGCCGATTGGCGGCCTTGGCCATGCACTCGCCATCCGTGCCGACGACGATCATGTGGTGGCTGTCATGGGCGACCGTGGAGGCCATGGCACAGCGGCCACGATAGCCGAAGCCGGAGACGAACGCGTTCACCACCTCGCCTGTCGCGCGATGGCGTTCGACCAGCGCGATACGGCAGATGTCCTGGGCCTCGTCGCCGGGCACCGCGCCATCTACAACCGGCAAGGTCGCCGTCAGGGCTCGCGTCGGCGCCTGGTTTTCCACGACGCCGATCACCCTCGCCGTCACCTCGTTGCGTCCCTCAGGCGCGGCAAGCAGGAAGTCCTCCGCCTTCAGGCGGCGACCAAGCTTCACCGTTCCGATGGCGCTGCCCGGATAGGGATAGGCGGGGATGTCCGCCACGAGCCGCCCGTTTTCAGCGAGCTTCCGGCCGCGCGCGAAGACGGCGTCGATCTTGAGCTCCGCCAGATGGGACACGAGCAGGAAATCCGCGCGGCGGCCGGGGGTGACGGAGCCGATCTCGCGCTCGAGGCCGAAATGCTCGGCGGTGTTGATGGTGGCCATCTGAATCGCGGTGATGGGCTTCAGTCCCTGCGCGATGGCATGGCGCACGACGCGATTCATGTGGCCGTCATGAACCAGCGTTCCCGAATGGCAGTCGTCCGTGCAGAGAATGACGTGCCGGGAGTCGATCCCCTGTTCCGTGACGGCCCGGATCTGTTCGGCCACGTCGTACCAGGCAGATCCCAGGCGCAGCATGGCCTTCATGCCTTGGCGCACGCGCGCGATCGCATCCTCCATGCGGGTGCCCTCATGGTCGTCCTGCGGGCCGCCGGCGACATAGGCATGGAAGGACCGACCGAGATCGGGCGAGGCGTAATGGCCGCCGACCGTCCTGCCCGCACGCCGCGTTGCCGCGATGGCGCCGACCATGGTCGGATCGTTGGCGATTACGCCGGGAAAGTTCATGACCTCGCCAAGGCCGATCATATTGGGCCATGCCATGGCCTGCGCCACGTCGTCCGGCGTCACGCTCGCGCCGGCTTCTTCAAGCCCCGGTGCCGACGGCACGCAGGAGGGCATCTGCACCCAGACATTGACGGGTTGCTCCACCGCCTCATCATGCATGAGCCGAACGCCGGCGAGCCCCAGAACGTTGGCGATCTCATGCGGGTCGATGAACATGGAGGTCGTGCCATGCGGGATGACTGCGCGGCAGAACTCCGTCACCGTCACCATGCCGCTTTCGACATGCATATGCGCGTCGCACAGGCCAGGCACGACATAGCGCCCGTTCGCTTCCACGATCTCGGTTCCCTCGCCAATGCAGTGGGAGGCGTCCGGGCCGCAATAGGCGAAGCGACCTTCCACGACCGCGAAATCAGTCTCCGGAATGATCTCGCCGGAATGGACATTCACCCAGCGCCCGCCGCGCACAACGAGATCGGCCGGCCGGCGGCCCATCGCGACATCCACGAGCTTCGGGGCGACGTCTTCGAAAGCGTTCATCGGATTTCCATTCGGCTCGGCCA
Organism: Aureimonas sp. D3; assembly: GCF_001463805.1. NCBI lineage: Bacteria > Pseudomonadati > Pseudomonadota > Alphaproteobacteria > Hyphomicrobiales > Aurantimonadaceae > Aureimonas > Aureimonas sp. D3. Next base: position 73,210 of record NZ_BBWM01000036.1, read on the forward strand.
TTTCGTCTCTTCGTATCGGCCCAACGTCCGAAAATCCATGCCATCGAGTCGAAGCGTGGGGTCGCGCCACGGCTCGGGGACAGATGATCGGAAGGGCGAAAACAGGGATTGAGGAACCGAAGCGAGGAGGCTATCAAGCAAAGAGCGGATGCGCTGCGGCGTCTTGAACGAGACCCGCTGACGCGGCTTCAAATCCCCACTTGTGGGGTGCGCGGGCTTGGCGAAATGGTAGACGCAAGGGACTTAAAATCCCTCGAACTTTGTTCGTGCGGGTTCGAGTCCCGCAGCCCGTACCAATTCATCAGGCGACGTATCGCTTCTCGCGGCTCAGCTTAGCAATTTTTAACTATGCCGTGCGGTGGGTGAATGTCATCTGATCATCTATCGAGCGAAATTTCAGCATCAATCGCAGCAACTTAGCAATTTATCAGACTATTTGATCCTCGAGTCGTGCGCCAATAAGCGCAGGTTTGGGGCGCTTGTTAAGGTTTATGCGCTGTGCTGTGATGCCGGTAGCGGTTGAAGGTTGCTTCCAGGGGGAACACCTTATGATGCAGGCAAGACTTTTCCCACTTTCCTCCACGCCGGACGCCGACTGGATTGCGTTCGATCACGACGACATCCGTATGGACGAAATGCTGGATCACCTGCGCAGCGACAATGTCGCTCTGGATACGCTTCGCGTCGCCTTGGAGCGAGACGGATCGTCCGACGCGGCCACCTGCAAATAAAGAACAGATCAGTTCGCAACAGGCATGGCGCGGCGGAGCTCCTCCCCACCGCGCCATGAGCCATCAGGCGGTGAGCTTGGCCGCGATTTCCGCGATATGCTTGCCTTGGAACTTCGCGCCGTCGAGTTCGATCGCGCTGGGCTGACGCGAGCCATCGCCATTGGCGATCGTCGTCGCGCCGTAGGGCGTGCCGCCGACGATCTGATCCGAGGCCATCTGGCCCTGGAAGGAATAGGGCAAGCCGACGATCACGAGACCATGATGCAGGAGGGTCTTGTGGACAGACAGGATCGTCGCTTCGTTGCCGCCATGCTGGGTGGCCGAGGAGGCGAACACGCCGCCGACCTTGCCGATCAGCTTGCCCTGGAACCAGAGGCCGCCGGTGCGATCCCAGAAGGCGGCCATCTGCGAGGCCATGTTGCCATAGCGGGTCGGCACACCCACGATGATCGCGTCGTAGTTGGCGAGCTCTTCCGGCTGCGCCTCAGGGAAATCATGGTTGGTCTTGAAACCGGCGGCCTGGACCACTTCGGCCGGCGCGGTCTCGGGCACGCGCTTGATGTCCACTTCCGCACCCGCTTCGCGCGCGCCTTCGGCCACGGCCTTCGCCATGGTCTCGATATGGCCATAGCTCGAATAATACAGCACGAGAACCTTCGCCATCGTCATCCCTGTCGCTCAAATCTGACGCGGCCTACCCGCGCCATGCCGAGGGCAAGATAGAGCGCCATTCGCGCGGTAAAGCGAGCCACGATCCATTGACGCTCTGTCTTCCTGTTGGCACCTGCCGCCGTCGCTTTATCTTCATGCGACTGCCGGCCCCTGTCGCGCGACAGGCGAATCGAAGGATCGATCGAAATGACTGAGGCTCTTCAGCCCGCCCCCACGGCTGCCATGCTGGCGATCGGGGACGAACTCCTGTCCGGCCGCACCAAGGATCGCAACATCGCTCATCTCGCCGGCGTTCTGACGCTCACCGGCATTGATCTGAAGGAAGTGCGCATCGTCGCGGACGACGAGAGCGCGATCATCGAAGCGCTGAACGCGCTACGCGACCGTTACGATCAGGTCTTTACCTCCGGCGGCATCGGCCCGACCCATGACGACATCACGGCGGAAGCCGTCGCAAAAGCCTTCGCTCTGCCCTTGATCCAGCATCCCGAAGCCATGGACCGGCTGGCGCGGCACTACGCCGCGCGCGAGCTCCCCTTCACGGAGGCGCGGATGCGCATGGCCCGAACGCCCGAGGGCGCATCGCTGATCGACAATCCGGTTTCGGTTGCGCCGGGCTTTCAGATCGGCAATGTGTTCGTCATGGCCGGCGTGCCGTCCATCTTCGTGGCCATGCTGGACAATGTCCTGCCCACCCTGCCCGGCGGCCCGATGATGGAAAGCGCCTCCGTCGCCTGCCCTTTCGGCGAAGGTGACATCGGCGGCCCGCTCTCGCAGATCCAGAAGCAGCATCCCGCCGTCGCCATCGGCTCCTATCCGCGCTTCGACGGGCAGCGCTATTCGACCGAACTCGTTATCCGCTCGCGCGACGCGCAGGCGCTGGCCGGCGCGCGCGAGGCGGTGGAAGCGATGGTCGCCGAAATGGCGGCGAAAAGCTGAAGCGGGCCGAAGACTTGCCCGAAACGATGCGAGGCGTTATCGCACGCCGCTTACGCGCGTAAGCCCTTCGGAGATCAGCATGACGACGCCCGACAAGTCCTTTCCCGTGTCCTGGGAACAGTTCCACCGTGACGCGCGGGCGCTCGCCTGGCGTCTGGCGGGTCTGCGCAGCGAGTGGAAGGCGATTGTCTGCATCACGCGCGGCGGGCTCGTGCCGGCCGCGATCATCGCGCGCGAGCTCGGCACGCGGTTGATCGAGACGGTCTGCATCGCCTCCTATCACGACTACGACACGCAGGGCGAATTGCAGGTTCTCAAAGACATCTCCCCTATCCTGCGGGAAGAGGACGGCGAAGGCATTCTGATCGTCGACGACTTGACCGATACGGGCAAGACGGCCGCGCTCGTGCGCGCCATGCTGCCCAAGGCGCATTTCGCCACGGTCTATGCCAAGCCCAAGGGCCGGCCGCTGGTGGATACGTTCATCACCGAGGTGAGCCAGGACACCTGGATTTTCTTTCCTTGGGATCTCGGCCTCACCTTCCAGGCGCCCATCGCCAAGGGCTCGGCAGGCTGAGGTTTTCCCCAGCATCCACACCTGTTCCAAGCCAATTTTATCGAACGCTGGTTCCTCCGGGAGCCAGCGTTTATTTTTGGCCGTCTGGGAGCCACCGCTCGATCCGACCGAACTTGTGGATAAGCGATAGCGCAGGGAACCGAACGATCCATGAGGCTTTGAGTCGCGTGACCGTGAGCGTTCGACCGCTCCGAATTTTACGCTTTCCACACCCTTTGACGCGAGATTGTGGATATTAAAGTTTCACTACAGGCAGTAGGTCGCAGCCCGCACCGACACCATATATAGTGAAGCCAACACAAACTGAGAATCATACCGCCGTTCGGCCTCGCGATCGGCGCCGGCCTTGGAGTCGGCGCTCGTTTTTGCGCGTTCGTCAGGCGGGCATTCCCTGATCGGAGTAGGACGATGGGCCTGAAGATCGAACGGCGCTACACCAAGCCAGGCCAGGGCGCCTATGCCAGCGTGGAGTTCCGGAAGGCAACGAGCGAAATCCGCAATCCGGATGGCTCCGTCGTCTTCCGCCTCGCCGACATCGACGTGCCCGCACAGTTCAGTCAGGTCGCAAGCGACATTCTGGCTCAGAAATATTTCCGCAAGGCCGGTGTTCCGAAGGCCCTTCGCAAGGTTGAGGAGAACGACGTACCCTCCTGGCTCTGGCGTTCGGTAGCGGACGAAACCGCCCTCGCCGCCCTGCCCGAAGACGAGCGTTATGGCTCCGAGATGGACGCGCGTCAGGTCTTCGACCGCCTCTCCGGCACCTGGACCTATTGGGGTTGGAAGGGCGGCTACTTCCAGACGGAAGAAGACGCTGCCGCCTTCCGTGACGAACTGGCCTTCATGCTCGCGACCCAGAAGGTCGCGCCGAACTCGCCGCAATGGTTCAACACCGGCCTGCACTGGGCCTATGGTATCGACGGCCCCGGCCAGGGCCATTTCTATGTCGATTATCAGAGCGGTGAACTGACGCGCTCGGCCTCGTCCTACGAGCATCCGCAGCCGCATGCCTGCTTCATCCAGTCCGTCGCCGACGATCTCGTCAACGAAGGCGGCATCATGGACCTGTGGGTCCGCGAAGCGCGCCTCTTCAAATACGGCTCGGGCACCGGCTCGAACTTTTCGCAGCTGCGCGGCGAAGGCGAGAAGCTGGCGGGCGGCGGCAAGTCCTCCGGCCTCATGAGCTTCCTGAAGATCGGCGACCGCGCGGCGGGCGCCATCAAGTCGGGCGGTACGACGCGTCGCGCGGCCAAGATGGTTGTGGTCGATATCGATCACCCCGACATCGAGTCCTATATCGATTGGAAGGTGCGCGAAGAGGAAAAGGTGGCGGCGCTCGTCACCGGCTCCAAGATCGTCTCCAAGCACCTGAAGCTGATCCTGTCGGCCTGCGTGAACTGCGAGGGTGGCACGGGCGAGGAATGCTTCGACCCGAACGTGAACCCGGTGCTGAAGCGCGCTGTAAAGGACGCCAAGCGCGCCCAGGTTCCCGAGAGCTACATCAAGCGCGTTATCCAGTTCGCGCGGCAGGGCTACACGGACATCGACTTCCCGGTCTACAACACCGACTGGGATTCCGAAGCCTACCTGACCGTCGCCGGTCAAAACTCGAACAATTCCGTGCGCGTCACGGACGAGTTCCTTCAGGCGGTCGAACAGGACGGCGAGCACCATCTCATCGCTCGCACCACCGGCAAGGTGACCAAATCCCTCAAGGCGCGCGAGCTTTGGGAGAAGATCGGTTACGCGGCCTGGGCCTCGGCCGATCCCGGCATCCAGTTCCACACGACGATCAACGACTGGCACACCTGCGCGGCGGCCGGCGCGATCAACGCGTCGAACCCCTGCTCGGAATACATGTTCCTGGACGATACGGCCTGCAATCTGGCGTCCATGAACCTGCTTCAGTTCCGCGAGCCGGGCGGCCGGTTCGACGTGGATGCCTATGAGCACGCCACCCGTCTCTGGACCGTCGTTCTCGAAGTCTCCGTGCTGATGGCGCAGTTCCCGTCGAAGGAGATCGCGCAGCGCTCCTACGACTATCGCACGCTGGGTCTGGGTTTCGCCAATATCGGCGGCCTCCTGATGACGGCCGGCATTCCCTATTCCTCCGCCGAGGGCCGGGCGATCTGCGGCGCGTTGTCGGCGATCATGACCGGCGTCGCCTATGCGACATCGGCGGAAATGGCGCGCGAGCTCGGCCCCTTCCCCGACTACGAGCGCAATGCCGCAGGAATGCTGCGCGTCATCCGCAACCATTCGCGCGCCGCGCATGGCCTCGCCAACGGCTATGAAGGCTTGGCCGTCGAGCCGGTTCCCCTCGACCATTCCTCGCTGAAGGACAAGCGCCTCTCGGCCCGCGCCAAGCAGGCCTGGGCGCTGGCGCAGGAACTGGGCGAGAAGCATGGCTATCGCAACGCGCAAGTCTCCGTCATCGCGCCTACCGGCACGATCGGCCTCGTGATGGATTGCGATACGACGGGCATCGAGCCGGACTTCGCGCTGGTGAAGTTCAAGAAGCTCGCCGGTGGCGGTTACTTCAAGATCATCAACCGCGCCGTCCCCGAGGCTCTTCGCACGCTCGGCTATTCCGAAGCACAGATCGCCGAGATCGAGGCCTATGCGGTCGGCCACGGCAATATCAACCAGGCGCCCGCCATCAATCCGGGCTCGCTGCGCGCCAAGGGCTTTGGCGACGAGCAGATCGAGGCGTTGAACGGCGCGCTGAAGAGCGCCTTCGACATCAAGTTCGCAGTCAACAAGTGGACGCTGGGCGAAGCCTTCTGCAAGGACGTGCTCGGCCTCACCGACGAGCAGCTGAACGATTTCTCCTTCGAGATCCTGCCCTTCCTCGGCTTCTCGCGGAAAGACATCGAGGCCGCCAACATTCACGTTTGCGGCGCGATGACGCTGGAAGGCGCCCCTTTCCTGAAGGCTGAGCACTTGCCGGTCTTCGATTGCGCCAGCCCATGCGGTCGCATCGGCAAGCGCTCGCTTTCGGTGGAATCGCATATCCGCATGATGGCGGCGTCGCAGCCCTTCATTTCCGGCGCGATCTCCAAGACGATCAACATGCCGAATGATGCGGCGGTGGAGGACTGCACCAACGCATACATGCTGTCCTGGAAGCTCGCGCTGAAGGCCAATGCCCTCTATCGCGACGGCTCCAAGCTTTCCCAGCCGCTCAACGCGTCGCTGATCGCTGACGAGACGGACGAGGACGATCTGGTCGAGGAGACGGCAGCCGCCATCGCAGCCGCCCCGGCCGCTGCCAAGGCGACGGAAATCGCCGAGCGGATCGTCGAACGTGTGGTCGAGAAGGTCATCCGCGAGCGCGAGAAGCTTCCGAACCGCCGCAAGGGCTATACGCAGAAGGCGATCGTCGGCGGCCATAAGGTCTATCTGCGCACCGGCGAGTTCGACGACGGGCGTCTTGGCGAAATCTTCATCGACATGCATAAAGAGGGCGCTGCCTTCCGCGCGATGATGAACAATTTTGCCATCGCCATCTCGCTCGGCCTGCAGTTCGGCGTGCCGCTCGATGAATATGTGGAGGCCTTCACCTTCACGCGCTTCGAACCGGCCGGCATGGTGCAGGGCAACGAGGCGATCAAAAACGCGACGTCGATCCTCGACTACGTGTTCCGCGAGCTGGCGGTCTCCTATCTCGGCCGACACGACCTCGCCCATGTCCAGCCGGAAGAGTTGAGCGCCTCGACGATCGGTCGCGGCGTGGAAGGCGACAAGCCCGCTCCCTTGCCGATTTCGGCCGGCATGGTGCGTGGTCAGACCTCGAAGTTCCGCCTCGTGTCCTCGTCCGATCCGCAGGGTTCGGGCAGCACGCTGTCGGCCCCTGTCGCGAAGGCGACGACCGGATCGGTGGTCACGGCCGTTCTGCCGCGCTCCGCAGCACCGCTCGCCCGCTCGGGCGGCGCGCAGGTGACCGCGTTCAAGCGCGATTACGAGACGGCTCCGCTCGCAGAACCCGCCCCTATCGCGGACACATCTCCAGCGCAGGGTCTCTTCGAGTCCCCGCTCTCCTACGGGGCGTCCGAGCGCGACGTCTCCCGGGTCGAAGCCGCCCCCAGGGCCACCAGCGCCGAACGCCGCGCCCAAGCCTTGATGAAAGGATACACCGGCGACAGCTGCTCCGAATGCTCGAACTTCACCATGGTGCGCAACGGAACCTGCCTGAAGTGTGACACCTGCGGAAGCACATCCGGGTGCTCCTGACCCACAAGAGCGTTGTGTCACTATGTGTGAAATCCAGCAAAGTTTGCACATCGAACCGCAGAAAACTCAACGTTATCAACGTTAGTGCCGTTTAATTAAAGCAAGTGGCCTCATTCAAAAGAAACCTGCGCGGCTTAGGTCGCGCAGGGATACTTACTGGAACGAAACGTGAATCCCGGTCCCTGCCTTGAGTGCCCGGTTGGGACGACCCTGGAAGCCGCATCGAAGCGGACGAGCAAGCGCAGGAACGGAAGCATGGCCAACAATTGGAAGTATGATCGCGCCAGGAAATCGATCGACGACCGGATCTCCGACGTCGAAACGGTGACGATCGTTGATTACACGCGCGAGACGGATCTAACGTCGATCCCCACCAACAAGGCGTACCGCATGGATGCGGCTCACCTCTACGTCGAGATTCTGAACTTCGCTGACATCCTGGCCACCACCGGCATCGATGGGATCACTGCTCACCGTCGGGCCCTCAGGTTCCTGAATCTGCACCAGCGAGCAGTTCACCGCATCCTTTCGCGCACCGACACGCGGCGTGTCGACTTCCACAACCAACGTCTCCATTCGATCGTCGCCAAGCCGTATGGAACGGCGCAGGAAGCGACCCGAGTTCACCGCGCAGTAGCCATCGCGCAACTGGTGACGGAGGTTCTTGCCGAAACGGGCGACGAGAGCAGTCACGTACCGAGCGCCCAGGTACGTGTCGGGATCGACACGGGACTGGCTCTCGCCGTCAACAACGGTCGAAACGGATATCGAGAGCCGCTCTTCCTGGGCAAGGCGGCGAACATGGCCGCAAAGTTCGCCTCAAATGGTTCAGTCGTTGGCATCTACCTGACCAACGACGCACGTCGCGCTATCGGCCTGCCCGAACTCGGCGATAACAAGGACAGCACGACGGCCCTGACCGCGCAGGAGATTCAGAAGTCCGTCGATGCTGCTGACCTGGGTGTCTCCAAGACAACGATCGTCAACGAATGGAAGAAGGATAACGACGATCACCCGATCGGTGCCCACAATTTCACCCGTGCCACACCGCCCTTGAGGGATTTGAACTTCAATCTCCTGACGCCTGGCAATTCCAAGCGCATGGATACCGTTTCCATCTATGCCGACATCGACAATTTCACCGCCTACGTGAACGCGCACATCGAAGACGATCCTCAGAACATCGTCCGCTGTCTCCACGTGATTAGAGCGGAACTCGATGGGGTACTGTGGGCTGATTTCGGTGGTCGACGTGTCCGCTTCATCGGTGACTGCATCCACGGTCACCTACTCGAAGGAACCGCGCACAACACGGACGAGGAAGCGACCATCTCGACCGGCGCGATCTGTTCGGGCGCTTTGCGCAGCTCGTTCGACTTGGCTCTGGAACGGCTTGAGGCCAATGACGTGCCGATCGACAATCT